>JBKJIP010000009.1:0-3145 GCA_046598515.1 Fimbriimonadaceae bacterium
GCTATTGGATCGCCATCGCGGCCTCCGCGACTGCGATCCACCCGGATGAAAAAGCCAGACCCATCAGCGAGCTCCCGGCCGAGTTCGTTCGCCAGGCCGAGGAGTACAGCAAGCTCGAAATCACAAGGGGTGCCCCGCCTCCCACGAAGTGACATTGGCCTTAGAAAGACAATTGTGGGTCGCGGAGGCCTGCGTCTTCCACCTCCCCTAGAATATGTTCGTGCTTCTGGGGGAGGTCGGTGACCAACGGGAACCGGGTGGGGGAAGAAGCTTCGTAGTTTCAGATCAAACTTCGCGGCAGGCGGACCCCCACCCGGTTCGCAAGCTCACCGACCTCCCCCAAACCGCACGAACATCGGTTTAGGGGAGGTGGACCAATCAAAAGCAAGGCGGGTTTGCAACGAGTGCAAAGCCGCCTTGCTCCTTTCTTCTCACCAAAGAGAGGGTCCTACTCCGGCTTCTCTTCCTTGAACTCCGCGTCGACCACGTCCTCGCGGCCAGCGGCGGTGCCTACGGTCTCTTCGCCGTCGGGCTTCTCAGTGATGTTGCCTTCGGCGGACGCCTTCTTATAGGCCTCCTCGCTTAGTTTGTGCATCTCGCTCTCGAGATCGTTGAAAGCGGCCTGCATCGTCGTCGCGTCTTCGGCGGCGACGGCTTTGCGCAGGTCGGCGACCTTCTCTTCGATTCGCTGCTTATCTGCTTCACCGAGATCGGCGCCCATCTCGCGGATGAGCTTTTCGGTCGAGTACGCCAACTGGTCAGACTTGTTCTTGAGCTCGGCGAGTTCCTGGGCTTGGCGATCGCTTTCGGCGTTCGCTTCGGCTTCCTGGACCTTGCGCTCAATCTCTTCCTTGTTCAGGTTGCCCGAACCGGTGATCGTGATGCTCTGCTTCTGATTCGTGGCCTTGTCCTGAGCGCTGACCTGCAAAATGCCGTTCGCGTCGATGTCGAACGTAACCTCGATCTGCGGCACTCTTGCCGGTGCGGGCGGGATGCCGGTCAGGTGGAAGCGGCCGAGGCTCTTGTTGTCCTTGGCGAGCGGGCGCTCACCCTGGAGAATGTGAATCTCGACTTCCGGCTGATTGTCGGTGGCCGTGGTGTAGATTCGGCTCTTTTTCGTCGGAATCGTGGTGTTGCGCTCGATAAGCTTGTCTGCGATACCGCCCTGCGTCTCAACACCAAGGCTGAGGGGGGTTACGTCGAGTAGGACGATGTCCTTGACTTCCCCACCGAGAACGCCGGCCTGAATGGCGGCGCCGACGGCGACGACCTCGTCCGGATTCACCGAACGATTGGGCTCCTTACCCGTCAGTTTCTTGACCAGCTCCTGAACCATCGGCAACCTAGTCGAGCCGCCCACGAGAATGACTTCATCCACGGTCGAGGCACTAACCTTCGCATCCTCGATCGCCTGCTTGAACGGCTTCTTGATCCGCTCCATCAGGTCATGGCAAAGCTCCTCGAACTTGGCGCGGGTCAAGTTGTAGTCCAAGTGACGCGGCTGGTTGTCCACGGCCGTGATGTACGGCAAGTTGATCTGGGTGCTCACCTGGCTGGAAAGCTCGATCTTTGCGCGCTCGGCAGCTTCGCGAAGTCGTTGAAGTGCATCGCGCTGCTTATCTAGGTCGATGCCGTTATCCTTCTTGAACTCGGCCGTTAGCCATTCAACGATCTTCTGATCGAAGTCATCACCACCCAGATGGCTGTCGCCCGCGGTGGACTTGACTTCAAAAACACCCTCACCGACATCGAGAACAGACACGTCGAAGGTGCCACCGCCGAGGTCGAAGACGAGGATCGTCTCGTTCGCCTTCTTATCTAAGCCGTACGCCAAGGAGGCGGCGGTGGGCTCGTTGATAATACGCAGGACTTCGAGACCAGCGATGACGCCCGCGTCCTTGGTTGCCGTCCGCTGGCTGTCATTGAAGTAAGCGGGAACCGTGATGACGGCCTTGTCGACCGTCTCGCCGAGATAGGCCTCGGCATCCGCCTTCAACTTCTGCAGGATCATGGCGCTGACGTCTTCCGGCGTGAGCTCTTTGCCGAGAGCCGGGACGAAGGCGACGGCTGATTGGTTCTTGCCTGCCCTCACCTGATAGCTGACTCGCTTGATCTCGTCCTGCACTTCGGAGACCTTGTGGCCCATGAAGCGCTTGATGCTGTAAATCGTGTTCTCCGGATTGACGACGGCTTGGCGCTTGGCGGTCACGCCAACGAGGCGCTCACCATTCGCTTTGAAGCCGACGACGCTCGGCATTGTGCGGCTGCCTTCGGCCGTACTGATGACAACCGGCTCGCCGCCTTCCATAACGGCTACGACGGAGTTTGTCGTGCCCAGGTCAATTCCAACTGTTCTTCCCATTGCTTTTCTAAATATACCCGCTTTAACGCTTATTTCATTTGAGCCCCATAGGCTCATGTACCTACTGATACGCGTTCTGAGTGGCATGCGTTTCAAACAGAGCTATGAGTCCCATGAGTCCCATTAAAGGCTCACGGGGGCCACGGGCCTACATGTCGAGCCGGAGGGAGAACGAGAGGAAGTTGTTAACGGGGGTGAATCCGTGCTTCCCGTACCAATCCACGAGTCCGGTCCAGTCGATGAGGCATTGCTTCTTTCCTTCTTGCCTCATGCTGTTTAGGGCTGTCGCCAAGAGGCTGTCGCCCAATCCTTGGCCCCGAACACTTTCCGAAACCCCAATCGGGCCCAAAGCGCACCAATCCGGCCCCAGCGAGTTTCGCCAGACAGCCCCGCAGGCCGGAAACTCGTGGGTGGCATCTTGAGTTAGGGCGAAACCGTGGAGGTCGCGGCCATGCCAAAGGGCATAGATAAAGTTAGACCGGCATTCGGCATCGATCTTCGTCATCGTGTCGTAGTGCCATCTTCCCGGAAACTCGCGCTTTAGGAAGCGATCCAGCTCCCGTACATCACCCATTTCCAGGGGTCGCACCTGCTTGCTCAGGGCAACTCCCGCAGGAGGAACGTAGTTCGAGATATCACGCTGAACGTCATGCTGATCGCCTTCCTCATCAAACCCCTCGACAATCAGGAAATCCTTCAGGTGCGGGAAATCGAGGGGGCAACCGGGCATGAAGTGCCGCCAATCTCGCCCAAAAATGAGCTTGTAAATGCCCCGCTCTCGTA
>JBKJIP010000084.1:0-3129 GCA_046598515.1 Fimbriimonadaceae bacterium
CTCCGCCTTGGATAAAGGGAGACTGGGTGAACAGTCCCGTCGCTCCCTCGACCTTGAGGAAGAGAGAAGGGTTGCCTCCGGAACGCGGAACCATCATCGCGCCGAACTTCGTGGGAAGTGCCCCGATCGTGAATCCAGAAACTTTGCTTTCGCGGATCGTAGCCCCCGTGCTGCCGTTGAGCACGGCAACGAAGGTGGACGTGTCCAGATCCCCCGTCGAGCCGGTGACACCGATATTGTTGTTTCCGGCAAGCACATGGATGCCGTCCGAGCGCACCGCGCTGCCGGGGAAGTCTTTGCGGAAAGTGACCGACCCGTCCGTGCCGGAGAGGCGCAGAACCGAACTTAGAAGCGCGCCGCTGGTATCTCGTCGACCGAGAAAGAATGGCGCACCGTTCGAGTTCACGACGACTCGCTGGGCGAGGTCCCGGGTGTTGGAGCCCAGGCTGATTTGCGATCGCCAAATCTCCGCACCCGTGTTCGGACTCAGCCGAAAGGCGAGAAGATCGCTGTTCGTGGCATTTACCTTCGCGGTGGTTACGGCGTAGAGGAGGATGCTGTTGCTCACCTTGACAGTGGCGACGCCGACGATACCGAACTCATCGATGTTCGCGACGCGCTTAATGAACCGCGTGGCGCCGGTGGTTCGATTGAGTGAAATCAAAACGAACTCACGCGCGTTGCTTGGGCCGGATCGCGCGGCGACATGGATGTTGCTGTCCGCATCGAGGACGATTCGATCAACAAAGGCTTGAGACGTGTTGGCCACGGTTGTGGTCCAGAGCTCCGCTCCGGCTTCGCTGATGCCGCGGATTACGAGTTGCCCTTGGTCCGATCCCGCGACGTAGATGTTACGCACACCGTCGACAGCAACGTCATTGAAGCGTGGCAGATCGACGAGGTCGAAATCTTGAGTGTAAGTTTGCGCGGGAGACACGCATGCGCAGAGCGCGAGGAGAAGAAAAACCCATTTCCGCATCAGTCACCTATCTTAACTCGTTTGTCCGTGTCAAAGGCAACAAAGTTCCGTGGTTTCCAATGCATCCTGACAGGAGGCGGAACGAACTCGCCTTGGTCGATCAGCTCGCCCAGGCTCTTCGCAGGTACGAGAAGTGGCTGGCAACGCATATCATGCGGGTGCGATATGGAATGCTTCCGCGAGTACGACGCCAAGGGGCGCCGCGGGAGAAATACAAATGGGTCTCTCCGCGGCAGAACGAGGTCAATGCCACGAGGGAGGCGGCAGACATGGCCGACCGATGGCAGAAAACGTTCCTGCGGACTGTTCGAGCCCTTCGGGGCCTCAGGCGCTACGCTTCCCCGATCGTCATTCAGAATGCGGGTCAGGTGAACGTCGCGAACCAACAGGTCAACGTTTCCTAGCCATGGGAGACTACGTCGCAGTTTGAGTCGTCCATAGGATTACTTTTAAGGAGAGGACCATCGGTGAAGAAGAATCGTAAGATCGTCGCCTACGCATCCATCACCCTTTTCTTCGCCCTATTTTGCGTATACGCGCTTGCGGGGGGTTATTGGAAAGCAAGACTTTCAGGAGAGACCGATCTCTTCACATTTCTTAGATATGGTGGCTACACTGTCGCCTTAGTCGAAGGTAACAGCGGAGGCAGCGAGATGATAGAGGTTGACACTCGAAGCAGAGGCTCAATGGCTATACCGGTCTCGTCTACGTCGGTTCAGACGTCGCCATCATTTGCCAAATGTCGGTATTGCTTGACTGTGTGAACGGGCGGATCGTTTCGAAGCGCGTCACTTGGGATGGGTGTACGTAAGACGGCTTGACCCACGACCGCCTACCCTGCCTTATAGGCGGCTCTCTTCGCTGTCGCGAAGGGGCGACACGCTCACGCCCCGTTGGAGGGACTCTCGGAGACGGAGGGCGTCGTATACTAGCTTCAAATGTTTTCCCTCGCATTGGTGACTTTGGGGACGGCGGTCGATGTTCCCGTGGCAGCGAAATCCCCGAAGGTCAGCGTCTGCCTCGAGTTCGGAGGGGAAGCGGAGTCTTACTTCTTGCGAGTTCGAAACATCGGTAACAATTCGACTTATGTTTTTCGAAGCAGACACGGATACGTGCTTCGCTATGTCGACGCCCAAGGTAAAGAAGCGGAGCTAAAGCCCAACGGATATTGGGATTATCCCATGCCCAGCGTTCGAGACTGGCAGGAGATGCGCTATATGGACGAGGCGGCCGTCTTTCTTCAAACGCACATCTATTTCGGCCAGGACGTTCGCTACATTGCCATTCGACCCGATAGCAAACTGCTGGCCGACTGCAAAGAAGGGAAACAGTTTAAAGCAACCTTCGAAGCGTTCGGGGAACTCTGGTTTCCTGTGAAGGGACTGCGGCCAGTGGTGACCGCACTCCCGACGCGTATCTTCTCGTGCCCAAAACCTAAGGGATTCCCAGATCCTTTCAAATGGACGCCTTTGCTCTGACGGTTTGTCGCCTACCCGGCGGCACTCTCTTGGCTGTCGCGAAGAGGCGACACGCTCACGCCCCGCTACGCGGGAGTCCGAGAAGTTGGCAACAAGTTACTCGCGATACCAACTCCGCCCGGATGTGAACCACTCGGGGGAGGTCATTGACACGACTAAAAATGAGAATCCAACAAGTGCACAAAGCACAAGAAGCAAGCCGTGCCGCAATCGCAGTGGATCAGCTCGAGGTGCTTGCAATAGACCCACTTCGAAGGCGATACAGCACGCGACGAATATGCCTAGCAAGCCTGCGTCCCGTCGCCAAGGCTCATTTAGGGACCCGGTGAACAGCCTGACAATGGCCCAACAAAACGAACCTTCGATGACGCCGTAACCTACGGCTGCGCCAAACTTCTTCATCAGTCGTCTCCAGTGGGCAGGTTACCTCCACGCTGCTGCGACCGAGGCCTACCGTGGTCTCCAGGCTTACTCTGCGGGGCGACTCTTGGAGGCTGGCCGGCATGCGCGGCGCCCCGCAGGGCGGGGCTTTACTGGGTGGTGACTCCTTTCCAGGGGTGCGCTTCGCTTACCGCCTGGCTACCAGCGGAGTCCCCTGCCGGGGACTGATCTTGATCGAGCTTAAGGAGCGGCGAATCCGAAACTGCCTAGGTAAATGGCTATGGAGGCACA
>JBKJIP010000430.1:0-8865 GCA_046598515.1 Fimbriimonadaceae bacterium
CACCTTGGCCCAGATGCTCAAGGACGAGGCATTACTCAGCAAGTATGTGCTTCCCAAAACTTCGCCGACTGCCTCCGATACCCAGGTCCGTAAGGAAATGGAGGACAAAAAGGACGCAGAGTATCTCAAGCTGAAGAAGGCATTTGAGGACTCGACCGCCACCCATGAAGCGGCAAAGCAAAAATCCCTCGATCTCGGCAAAGAGTTCATCGTCAATACGAACTAATCGGACGTATAAAGAAGCCGATGGCACGGCGACCAGGAGAAAGGATTTTCGGGGTTGAAACCGAATTCGGCACTCTGGTCGCCGACGATACGCTCGGGCCATCTGAAGGCATCGTCGAGGTCCTCAAGGACTACCTCTTCCGGGACCTAAAACTCGGCCTCCTCGATATTCACTCCCGTGACGAGGTCTTCGAACCCGCCGAGAGCGGCGGATTCCTCCTCAATGGCGGACGCCTGTATATCGATGCCGTCGGGGACCATCTGGAATACGCCACCGCGGAATGCCGCTCCCTCAAAGATTTAGTTGCGAACGATCGGGCGGGACAACGGCAGATTATTCGCGCGGTCAAAGACCTTGGGCTCGAAGATGTCGTCAGCGTATACAACAACTCGATCGACCACTTTGGGGGCCACACTTTCGGGTGCCACGAAAACTATCTGATTCGCGCCAGCGAAGATCTTTTCAGTTCGCAGATTCACCTCTTGTATCCGTTCTTGGTCACCCGACAAATCTTCGCGGGAGTGGGCCGAGTGGGCGGCCACATACTTACCACGGGCTTGCTCCGGCCAAGCTACCAAGAGGTCGCGGCGAACCCGATTGATTACATCTGGGTTTCAAACGTGTACGGCGTTATCCCGGATGACTCGGTCGAGTTTCAGCTCAGCCAGCGCGCCGATCACATCATCAAAACCATCGCTAGCCGGGTGCGCTTCAATCGGGCCCTCGTCAACCCGAAGTGGGAGCATATCTACACCTACGATGGCTACACGCGGCTCCACCTGCTCTTTGGCGAGTCGAATCAGAACGAGTACGCCTATGCTTTAAAAGTCGGCACGACCGCCTTGGTCATCCGAATGCTCGAAGATGGCTTCATTCCTGCCTCCGTAATCCTGAGCCAACCCCTCATTGCTCTGCGCGAAGTTTCTCGCGATCCCGCTTTCCGGTGGATCGTCAAGCTTCTCGATGGCGAATCCACGATCGGCGCCATTGACCTTCAGCGCCAATACTTGGAGGCGGGTCAAGCTTATCGGGGGCAGGACGAACAAACCGACTGGATCTTGAATGAATGGGAATCGATCCTCGATGGCTTGGAGAAAGATCCTCTTTCACTCGGAGATAGGATCGACTGGGTTCGAAAGCGCGAAATCGTCGATCAATATCGAACTAGCGAGGGCCTCGGCTGGGATGATGACAGCCTGCACTCCGTCGACCTCGAGTATCACAACATCGATCCCGCCGCCGGCCTCGCCTACGCGATGCCTTCGCGGCGAATGCTCGATGATTTGGACATCCTTGATGCGATGACCGATCCGCCCAAAGACACGCGCGCTTTGGGGCGGAGCAAGCTGATCGCCCAGATCATGACGAGAAAGAATCCGAGGAACTACGCGATCGATTGGAGCGGGGTTTCTCCCGATCGCGCCCAGTACGTCGATTTACACGATCCGTTCAAAACTTACGAGGATGCTCTCCCCATGCATCGTGCCCGCGACCACGAATAGTTTGTAGAGTTCCGAATGTGGAATGAAACCTTGGGACGGTGAGGATTCAGCTCCTTCGAGCCAATACCTTTACCAGGGTGTATTAGATCATGCAAACCGCTCACGTTGGACAGAGCATCAGTATCCTTTTTTATGTCGAAGATCGACCCGTTGCCGTGAACGGAACTGTCACGAATTTGAATCCGATTACCATCACATCCGCCGATTCCTCCGCAGAGTGGTTAAGCGAACCGCGACGAGCCATGCTCATCGCCCGCAACGATACCGAGTTCAGCAAGGCGGAAGCCGAGTTGTCCGCCAAGTGCGAGGGAACAACGTGGAGCATCGTTGCCGATTCATTCGGTTGGGAGCAGGTGGATCGCCGCCGCTACCCTCGATACGAGACGCAGATTCCCGTCACCGTCCGTGCGGTCATCGAATCCGGCAACCAAGCCGAGCTCAAGTATCTTGAAGCCGTTACCGAGGATTTGAGCCTCGGCGGCGCATGGTTGAAGTCGGACCAAAAACTCCCAAGCGGCATTCTGGTCGAGTGCCAAGTCAGCCTACCGACGGGCACACGCCTTCGCGTCTTGTCGACCATACGTTGGTCGGATACGCTCGAGAAGACGGGCTTCGGCGTCGAGTTTCTCGACTTCCTCGGTGGATCGCGACAAGGGCTCCAGCAGTTCCTCGCCGCAGAAACAGCCGCCTAAGCCGCGGCTCTCCAACTTTGGCTTTCCATGGGTATCAGGCACCTGCCTGCTACCCATTAGTAGTTTTAAGATGCCGTAGAATCTTGGCGACCCATGCTTTTCGAAACCGAACGCCTTACCGCCCGCCGCATAGCAATTCAGGACGTGGATTCGATGTTTTCCGTCTATGGAGACTTGGAGACTGTTCGCTACGTCGGCGATTCGGAGCCGATCACCATGGAAGGCTGCCTTCGCTGGGTCGAGGTGACGGATCGCAACTTCGAGAAGCGCGGCTATGGAATGGTTGCCCTTTGCGATCGAACCAACGGACAAGTTCTTGGTTTCATAGGAATCGTCCACCCCGATCAACAACCCGAAGCGGAGGTCAAATACGCCTTTCATCGGGATCACTGGGGAAAGGGGCTGGCCACCGAGGCCGTGATCGGAGTGGTTCAATGGGCTCAATCCGCTTGCGGAGTAGGTGAGATAATCGCCACCGTCTTTCCCTCCAATCTGGCCTCACAAAACGTGCTCGCCAAAGCCGGGTTTCATCATGTGGAAAACAGCCCCAACGAGGATGGCTCAATCACTCAGGTCTGGAAGATCTAATCCAAAGCTCGGATACATTCGCCAAGTTCAGATGGAGACTCGCACAAACTGACCGCACCCGCCAGTTCATCCCAAGTGCCATAGCCATACAGCACGCCGATGCATGGAAGAGCGTTTTCCGTGGCGCCGATGACGTCGTGTTCTCGGTCGCCGATCATGATAGCGGCATCGATGCCGGACTGGGTTATCGCATGTCGAATCACTTCCGCCTTGGCGTCACGGGTTCCATCAAGTTCACTGCCGGTGACGGATGCGAAAAAGTGATCTAGCTCGAAATGTTCGAGGATCCTCTGAGCGAAAACCTGAGGCTTTGACGTTGCTACATGCAGTTCACGACCAGAATCCCTAAGCTCGGCGAGGAGTTCTGGAATTCCGTCGTAGATGCGATTCTCGAAGAGGCCAACATCGCGAAATCGACGGCGATAGTGGGCGAGAGCTTCCTCGATCGTGTCGTGGGACTCGGTATCGAGGAGCCGGCCTAATGAGCCTCGCAAGGGCGGGCCAATGCACCAAGTCAGAGTTTCCGGATCGACCGATTGGCCATAGTGTTCGAGCGCGTATGCGATTGAACGGGTAATGCCGGGCTTGGGATCAGTTAACGTGCCATCGAGATCGAAGAGAATGTGGCGAACCACTAGCTGCGAACCTTCCAAAAGCCAGCTTTGACTTCTTCGGCCTGCTCCGGCGTGACTTCTTCTTCAATCACCGGTTCTGGCTCTGCGGGCTCTTCCGGCGGTTCTCCCATGGAGGGATCCCAATTCGCCTTTGGAGTTTCCGAGATGAGCCGCCCGAGCACGCCGTTCACGAACTTTCCGCTCTCCGCCGTGCTGTATTTCTTGGCAAGTTCGATCGCTTCGTTGATGCTGACGGCTGGAGGCATGGTCTCGACGTAGATCATCTCGTAGGCCGCGATGCGCATCAAGTTTCGGTCCACGACGGCGATGCGATCAAGCTGCCAATCGATTAGGCACTCGGAGATCAACGCGTCGATTTGCTGAAGATTTTCTCCGATACCTCGACACATCGATTCGGCGTAATCCAAGAGCTCCCCTTCGATCTCGACGGTTTCCCGCATGTCGAAAATCGCGTCCCGAACGGACTGCTGTCCGACATCGATCTGGTAGAGCGCCCGAAGCGCTGCTTCTCTGGCTCGCCTTCTGGACTTAGCCAAACCCGCCCTCGGCGAGGAATCGCGGTACGAAGCCGGTATGAATATCTCCGCTCCGATAGTCGGGCGCGGCGCAGAGAGCGCGCAGAAACGGGATGTTCGTTTGGATGCCGCCCACATGGAACTCGTGAAGAGCACTCAGCAACCTACTGACCGCTTCATCACGGTCTTTGCCCACCACGATGAGTTTCGCGAGCATCGGATCGTAGTACGGGCTCACGGTGTAACCGGCATAGCAATGAGTATCCATGCGAATGCCTCGCCCACCGGGCGCGCGCCACTCCGTAATCTTGCCCGTACTCGGCGCGAAATCCTTCGCCGGGTCCTGGGCCGTGATGCGCGCCTCGATGGCGTGGCCGTTAAGCTGAATATCGCTCTGCTGCATAGGCAACTTCTCGCCCGCGGCAATGCGAAGCATGAGTTGCATCAGGTCGATGCCTGTGATTTCTTCCGTCACCGGATGCTCGACCTGGAGTCTCGTGTTCATCTCCAGGAAGTAGTACTTGAAGTCCTTGTCGACCAAAAACTCGACGGTTCCGGCATTGTGGTAGCCGACGGACCAGGCCACCTTGACGGCGTCTTCGCCCATCTTTTTGCGAACCTCGGCGGGAAGCATAGCGAACGGGGCTTCCTCGACGATCTTTTGGTGCCGGAGATTCTGGACCGAGCATTCGCGCTCGCCTAGATAAACCATGTTTCCGAAGCTGTCACCGATGATCTGAATCTCGACATGGCGAGGATCTTCGACGCATTTTTCAACGAGCATCTCGCCGCTTCCAAAGCTAGCCTGGGCCTCGGCCGATGCCATCTTGAAAGCATTCGGGAGTTCGTCCGGATCATTGACTTTTCGAATGCCGCGTCCGCCGCCACCCGCGACGGCTTTGAGAAGAACCGGATAACCGATTTCCTCCGCAACTCGCATGGCTTCGACGTCGGTTGCTACGGCGCCTTCGGAACCGGGAACAACCGGGCAGCCCGCAGCAACCGCCGCTTCCTTGGCTCGCGCCTTGTCTCCCATCGCCTCGATGGCGGCCACGGGAGGACCGATAAACTTGATACCGAGCTCGGAAAGGGCCTCGGCGAAATGCGCTCGCTCGGAGAAGTATCCGTATCCGGGATGAACGGCGTCTACTTTTGAGATTTGAGCGGCCATCAGAACGTTGGCCAGATTCAAATAGCTGTCCGCGTTCGACCCTGCGCCAACGCATATCGCTTCATCTGCGATCAGCGTATGCAGGCTTTCTTTATCGGCTTGGGAGTAGATAGCAACGCTCTGAATTCCAAGCTCGCGGCATGCCCGAATCACGCGGCATGCGATCTCACCCCGGTTAGCGACCAGAACCTTTCGAAGCATCGTCGCCCTAAGTGTTGCACAAACGATCTTGCCATTGTGGAATCGCGCCCCTTGGAATTTTCGCGGGATCGTCGTATCATGAAGGACCTCGCAATGGTGCGAGGTTGGAGGACTATGCTTATGAGAACGAATCGTTCTTTGCCCCTGGTTGGGCTGTCTTTACTCGCTATCGTTGCTGTCGGCTGTGGTGGCCAAGGAACTTCTGGATCCGGGTCAGCGATGGCTCCGGCTGCGCTGCTGCGAACCTGCAAGACGGAGGACCTATCCGCCGCAGAAATGATGAAGGTCGACATGACCCTCGCGGCGATTAAGTCGCCGAAGGCGCCATCCGCGCCAATCAACGTTTACGTTCACATTATCAATAAGGGCACGGGGACCGCGAACGGTGATATTCCTCAGCAATGGGTCGATGATCAGATTTATGTCCTGAATGCCGCTTTCGCACCTCACGGCTTCCAGTTCAATCTCGTCGCGGTCACGCGCACGACGAACACGACCTGGTACACCGCCGGCCCCAGCACATCGGCGGAAACTCAGATGAAGAACGCTCTTCGGCAAGGAACAGCCGACGATCTGAACTTCTATTGCACGAGCCCCGGCGGCGGCTATCTCGGATGGGCCACCTTCCCGTCCAGCTACATAAGCCAGCCGAAAAATGACGGCGTCGTATGTCTGAATGCCTCCCTCCCGGGCGGCAGCGCGGCACCCTATAACTTGGGGGACACCGGAACGCATGAAGTCGGGCACTGGCTTGGTCTGTATCACACCTTCCAAGGTGGGTGCAACAAGACGGGCGACTCGGTTGGCGACACTGCGCGAGAAAGAAGTGCGGCCTACGGCTGCCCGGTCGGCCGAAACACCTGTAGCCAAGCTGGTGTTGATCCGATCACCAACTTCATGGACTACACCGACGACTCGTGTATGGACAACTTCTCGAGCGGTCAGAAAGCCCGCATGGACGCCCAATGGGCGGCCTATCGCGAAGGCAAGTAAGTCTCGCCTCAACCCGAGCCTCGCGCGGAAACGCGTGGGGCTCTCTCAATTTGGCGGAGGTGGCTCGTTCCCACCCTGCACCGGGCGACGATAATAAAGCTTGATTTCGCCCATCGACTGGGAGCCCTTTCCGCTGAGTTCGAAGGATTGACCTCGATTTCGGTAGGTGAAGGGTTGACCGGTGATCGCGTCGTTCACGATTGCCGGTTCTCCGGCATCAGTCAAGCGGAGCGGCAGACGATCGTTCTGCCATCGGAACTGAAGGATGGCCATTGCCGTCCGGAGCAGCCGCATTTGGACCTTTTGCAAGAGTGCGAACTGCACGATTTGGAGGTCGACAAATCCGAACTGGTCGGCTGCTCGTTCTGGGATCGGCTTTTGATCTTCCGCGGCTTGGTCGACGTCTTCTGACTTTTGCTCGTTCAAGAAAAGCGACATCGTGCGCTCATCCTTGGACAGGATATCGATCAACTCGCCGTACCGCTTGCGGAGGATATTTTTCGTTTGCTCGGCATAACCAAGCCGCTGGCTAGCGCCGAGTTTTTCGATTTCCTTTATGAGGCCGGAATCCAGATACTCCAATGTTTCCGCATCGGCCTTACCGCCAAAAATCGTATCGACGAAGCCGCTTACAGTCTCCCCTTCGGCCCGGATGGCACGAGCGAACATATCCGGCCGGGCAAGAGTTTCCTTTGCGTATTGATCGATCGCCAGACAGTCCGGCAAGGAAAACCGCACCATATGCTTCTCCAGCGCTCGGAGGGCGATCGCCTGGTTGCCGCGGTAAACCAGCGCGCCGATAAGAGTCGGCGAAGTGGCGCACGCATCTGCGATCCGGAAGCTGTCCAGAAGGTCCTGAGTAGCGGCATGAAAGTTCCCCTCCGCAAAGTGAGTCTCGCACGCGACGATAGAGAGGAACTTGACGATGTCCTTAAACACGGCGAACTCGGGAAAGATCGTATCTGTCCCGAGCCTCGTTCGCGGATCCCAGGAGCCCTTCTTGCGGGCCGCCTCAAGGAGAGGGAACACGTCTTTAAGGGCCGTCATCGCCTCTTTGCGTATCTGTAGGGGAGTCATCTTGTGTACGCGACGGGCAAACTGCAACATTGAAGAATCGGTCGGCTCGTCGTCCCCTCCCTTCCGAGCGCGTGTCCCCTCGACCAACTCGCTCGCCCATTTGGGCGATGACGCCGCGAATACATACCAAGTTCCCCTTGTCCGGCGGAGGATATCGCCCGCAGCCATGTACTCGAAGTAGCCATTCCTCGTATCAAGAGGAACGTCGATCTGCTCCCTCAACGACTGTCCGCCGCCTTGGGGCAAAAGGGCGAGGGCGAGCAAAGCGACTACTTGCATCTCGTCTCCTCTGCCGGTGAAGGACGTTCATATGCGAGCCCGATTGAACCTGTCACCCTGCTACCAATGGAACTCAGCTCAAACTCTCCGTCGAGAACCCTGTACTTGAAGAGCTGACCGGACAGCGGGTCATTCATCATCTCGACCGGCCCCGCGGCCGACAACTTGAGCGGGAGCTGATCGTAGGTCCAGCGGAAGCGGTTCACCGCCAATGCCGAGCGCATCAGCCTTAGCTGAACTTCTTGGATCAATGCGTTCTCTGGTACCGAGCCTAGAGAATCTGCTGATATCTGCGCGAGAATTCGTTCCGGAATCGGCATCTGTTCTAGAGTCTGGATGTCTGGCCGCTCAGGAGCACTTTGGCGGTCGACATAGGCGGCGAGATCGGGCAACGTCATACCGAGGGGCTTCGCTAGTTCCGACATTCGGCTTCGATGCAAATCCTTGGCTTCCAAGATGTACCTCGCAAGCTGCTCCTCGGAGAGCAAGGACAGAAACCCAAGCCCGCTCTCCTCGCGCTCCGATTTGGGCATGCGCTTGATGCGATCCAGCGCCGCTACCTTCTCTCGTGTTGCCGCTTGGATCCCGTCGAGAAGTGAAGCACGAGCACCTAACAACGGATCGATCGATGCCTCCAGCGCGATGCAATCGGGCAGGGAGAGATGCGGTAAATGTCGGGCGACGGATTCAAAGACGAGCCGGTTATTGACGACGGCGGTCAGAAAGCCGCTCACATTCCCGAGAGAGTTAGCCAACTCCGAAGCTCGCATCGCGTCCCGAAGGCAAGCGGTGGCCGCATGCGGCCGTCCATCCGCGAACTCGACCTCCGCTCGAAAGTCGACGGAGAAGCTCCCGACGGCCATGATTCCGACCGAAGAAACGGCCTTCGAATCCCGAGCGTCCTCCGGCCGGGGATCCCAAACTTTCTTGGACCTCGACGCTTCTATGAGAGCAATTGGGTCTTTGAAAGCGGTTACCGCCGCGCG
>JBKJIP010000456.1:0-4120 GCA_046598515.1 Fimbriimonadaceae bacterium
TCGATACCCTCCGCGCCGGGTGCTTGGGCGGGTTCAAGGAGCTAGTCACGGACATGGCCAAGGATCCCGCCATGCTTTTTTGGCTGGATAACAACCTGAACGTAAAAGGCAAACCGAACGAGAATTTCGCGCGGGAGATCATGGAACTCTTCACCCTCGGCGTAGGGCATTACTCGGAAAAGGACGTTCAAGAAGCGGCGAGGGCATTCACTGGCTATGGCTACGGCGCGGGCAGATTCGCGGGCGACGAAGCGGCCCCTCGCGGCCGAGTAGATCGATTCCGATTCACTCCCGAAAAGCACGACGACAGCGAGAAAACAGTTCTCGGCAAAACGGGAGCGTTCACCGGCGACGACGTGATAGAGATCATCTGCGAAAAGCCTCGCTGCCCACAGTTCATCGCACAGAAGATGTGGACGCACTTTGCGTACGAGAACCCCGAGACGGCCGTGGTCGAACGGTGCGCGAAGGCATTCCGAGATTCGGGACTGCAAATCAAGGCTCTAGTCAAGGCGATCATGGAATCGCCGGAGTTTTATGGCGAGAAGTGCGTCCGGAAAGTTATCAAGAATCCGGTCGAGTTCGCGGTCGTCACCGCCCGACAGCTTGGGTCAGGGCAGATCATCACCGCACGCCTCGCTCAGGCTCGCCAGAATCCGCAGATCAACGAGCAGAACGGCTTGAACATTGGCATGGTTCGCACGCTCGCCGGAGCCCTGGCTTCCGTGAATAGCACCAAGACGATGGGAATGGAGCTCATGTACCCGCCGGATGTCTCGGGATGGGGGACGGGCAACTATTGGATCAGCACGGCCACAATGGTGGCCCGCATGAAGTGGTCCGACACTCTCTTCGCCGCTCCCGGTCAACCCCGACCCGCCGCAGGCGAAGTCGGCAACCGCAACCCCAGCGTCGGCATTCCCGCAATGCCGCTCTTTGTCGATGATCCGACCCCGAAAGGCGTCGTCGCCAAACTCCTGTCCGTCTTCGACGCGACGGCGACCCCTGATCAAATCAAGAGCATGGAAGCATCCGCCGCGAAGGCTATTGGTAACGGACTTACACCGCAAAGTGCGGGCCAGGTGGCGCGGGACGTGACTCGGCTTCTCTTTGGGTCACCTCAGTTTCAGATGAACTGAGGGGTTACCAGCCATGCAGAAGCTTCAGGGCTTTGAATGAAATCAGTGGTGCGCGGCTTCCGGGTCCATTCTTCACGTGCACCACAGCCCACTTTTTGGCCGGCTTGGGCATGCCGGTGTACTTGCGCTGGGGCGCCAACTTGGTTCCGTTAAGTTCGATTTCGTCGTGGGAGCACACGATAACCTCTTGGGTTCCGTTAAGGAAGCGAAACCACGGCTTCATCCTGGTCTCCTCTTTAAAGCCCAACGGCAGCAATTCGGCGCGGGCATCTTGGGCCAGCTTGGCGACATCTTCGCTCCCAATTGAAAAGTAGGCCCATCGGTCACGACCGTCATCCCACATGTCGACAGGGTGATCGACTTTGATGAATCCGTAGCTCTTGCGGACCGCCCCCTGCGTGCCTATCATGGATATGCCCGCCAGCACGACGAGAGCAAGCAACACGCTGATTAAAATCAAACGAAAGGGACTTCGGGGGCGCTCTACGGACGGCTCGGCCATCAACATAGCCCATTTCACCCGGAAAAGAAGAAAATAGTGGCGGAGAGGGAGGGATTCGAACCCTCGGTGAGTTTCCCCACACCGCATTTCGAGTGCGGCGCACTAGACCGGGCTATGCGACCTCTCCGAGAGCAATTATGACACTTTAACCCGGGTCAAGGCTAGTTGGGAGCTGGGCGGCGGCTTGGTCCAGGGTCAATGGGCCCCTCCATTCCCCGGATTCCACCACGTAGATCCCCGGTGTCAGATTCGCTTTTGGCATGCCTTGCACCAAGGGAGCAACGAGGCGAGTCGGACGAAGCTGGTTCAGCTTTTGCGCCTGCTCGACGGCGTTCTGGCCGGTCACGACGGCGTATTTGTCATCGATCATGCCCGCCGCGCTGCAGTACATACCGCCGCCCAAAAGCCCGGTGGCGGGGAAAAGGCCGGACAGGTTATTGATCGCGCCGAAGGCCCAGTCATTCATCGCTTCAAGCTCGGGATTGGGCACGAGGCGGAAGTACCAGGAGCTGAGGCGCATCATTTTCGCCGTGAGCGACTCTCCCATATTATCGATGACTTCTGGGACGTCGATGTACTTGAGAATGCCCGTGTACGGCTGAGGCATCGGGGTCCAAATGCCGGGATGCGAGGTCTTGAAGATGCGGTTCGCACGCTGCAATATCCGGCGGCCGCGTTCGAGGGCGTTGATGTCCCCCGTAGCGAGATACATCTCCATGCCGGCATCGGCCATGGCCAAGTAGTCGCCCAAGTATCGCTCCAAGGTGATGTCGAAGGGGAACATATGGCCGACGTCGTCATCAGCGATGAACTTGTCCAACTGGAAAAAGAGCTTCTCGCACTTTGCCAGCCTCTCGGCATCGTCCCACAGCCGAGCGCAAGCCGCGAGGCGGGCGACGGCGATTCCGTTCACATCCGCTCTGGGGACCGTCGTAAAGAGCATCTCCACATTTGCCTTGGACTCGCGCAGCTTCTTGATGATGGGTGCAAAACGGGGATCTTCGAGCGTTTCCGGGCGCTGAATCTTGATCACCATCGACACATTGTCCTCGACTCGCAAACCGAGATTTTCACGTGCCCAAACGGCTTCATCGCCCGTGAGGAGATCGGTGCCCCAGAACTGCCGGAGTTCTTTTGCAGCGAAGCTGGAACGCGGGTCCCGGCCGAAGGTGTTTTCCATCGTCAGCCGAGCAGTGCTCACAAACCCATCTTTCACGCACTCGCTAACCAGCCAGTCAAAGGCGTTCATGGCGAGACGGGTTTGGAACGTGTCGTTTCGCACTTGGCCGCCCAGGGCGAAGACGTGCATCACTTCGGCGTTGTAGAGCGATGGCTTGCCGAACTGTACGCGCCGCAGGCCCATATCCGCCGACCGCTGGAAGAATCCACCGTCAAGCCAATCCACGAGGCCGGACTTGATGAACGGCCGCACGGCGGCGTCATAAGCTTCGTAGTTGCCGGAGAAGAGGAGGGCTTGCCAGGCCATCATCCGTGCCGTCGGCGCGGAGTTCGCGAAGCCGCCCTTATCCAGATCAACCCACGCGAGGAGGCGTTTGATGTATTCCGAAATCGCGGCGGAACCGGCCTCGCCGGTCAGTAGGATGCGGCGATCGTCCTCCTGCACCGTTCGCATCTCCGTCGCCCCGGTCCGCTCGACGTAGGCATCGAATGCCCCCGTAAGTTGCCGCAGAAAGGCGGCCGGATCTCCGGGCAGAGTGCCCGTGCTAACAAAGCGGAAGGGGGTTCCATCCGGCATCACGAACGCGATTTGCGAACCTACGGTAAACGGGTTCGATGCAGAAGGGTTTTCTACGCGTGAGATGGGGGCGAGCACTTGCCCGAGAAAGGGCTGGCGATCCAAATCGACACGCACGCAGATGAAGTGCCGACCGAGATAGCTCTGGACTTCGGGATCAGAGAAGAAGAGGGTATCGGCCCGCCGTGCATCCGTCGACCAGATCGCGCCGAGAGCGATCAGGACGGGCCGCGACCGGCGTCGCGCTTCGGCGAAGGCGGTTGAATCCAGCGCCCGCCAATTCACCGCTTGGTGAACCCCCTGCTCCATATAGTCCCCCTTCTCCAGCCGCAGTTCGTTCGCCTTCTGCGGAGGCAGCATTGGCCGCAACGCCCCCAGCAGCCACGCGAAAGCCACGATGAGAGTGAGGGTGAGAGTTATGACGCCAAAGTTAAGCTGTTTCAAAGGACCTGGGATTAAGGACGCATGATACTCCGGGTTCCGGTTCTGGGAGTGCGCGGCCCGCGGCCGCGCTTTAAAATGGAGCCTTGGCCAGGGTCAACCTTTCAAACCCAAGGCGTCACTCTATGAGAAGCTCCATTTTAGAGCGCGACCTTGGGTCGCGCAGTCCAAAGGGGTGGCTCGATATCTCGGTAGAATCTGGAGCCGAGCCTCGTAGGTAAGGATGCCGAAACGACTGATCGCGAAATTTCTGCCGAAGGGCGGCCTGGGACGGGCTATCGC
>JBKJIP010000086.1:0-3468 GCA_046598515.1 Fimbriimonadaceae bacterium
ACGGTCCTATCCGTTCGCACGAGATCGCCTTCGTGGTTCGGTGAGGGCGACGAGAAGATTTTCATCGATGGCGAGACCCAGCCTTCGATTTGGGGCACGGGAACGGAGGATTACTTCCTCTCCGCTTGGGGTCTGAAGACCACGAGCACACCCTATGCGGGCACGCCGTACTTCGATCAATGGGGAATCGTTGGCGGTCACACCAGCGCTTACCGCTGGCATCTGGCCGATCCCATGGTTTTCCAAAAGGGCATCAAAGTGACGATGGAGCACTTTGGCTGGATCTCGGCAGACGAGAATCCCGAGCAGAAGACGCACTCTTGGAACGAGCGCGAAGACGACTTTTCGAGCGTTGCGTTCTGGTATCAGATCGGCCCATCCACGTTCACAGCTCGCGCCCCGTCCGGCCCGGAGCGAAGGTTGCCCAGCTTGGAACGAACCATCGCCTATGCTCGAGATGCGAACACACATGGCGAAGGGACGGTTTCAACTCAAGACCTCGACCTCTACGCGGGTGCCCAACTCCTCTATCAACCGAAAGCCCAGGAGGGCGCGTGGCTGGAGATTCCGATCGAAGTGAAAGAGAAAGAACCACTCCGGCTGGTCTTGAACATAACCACCAGCTACGATTTCGGGACTTATCAGGCGTATCTTGACGGCGTGAAGCTTGGCGGCCCCATCGATCTCTACTCGGCGGATGTGAAGAACACGGAAGTCCATCTCTTGGATTTTTGGCCCGACCCGGGCAAGCATACGTTGCGGTTGGAATGCGTCGGCAAGAACCCCATCTCTCGCGGCTTTTTCCTCGGGATTGAGTCAGTTCGCCTGCGCGAGCGGCGGCCGAGGGTGAAGTCGTGGGGTTGGGACAAGGATAAGGACTGGAAGGTGAAGCCGACGCTGTACGGGTAGGCAGTCAATCTTCGCCTATGTCCTGGTTCCCCTTCAAAGATGTTCGTGCTTTGAGGGGGGACCGTTGGGGAGGGGGAGGATCGGAGTTGCTACAAGCTCTCGGCGATTCCACAGGTTCTTTAACCGCAGAAGGGCACAGAAGCGCACAGAGGTGAAGGGAGCCCCGGGGACCCGAATGCGCTACAATCCCAACAACCCGTGACGCCGTTCGCATTCATCATCCATCCGCTCAAGCCGAAGGACGCCGCGCGCAAGTATCCCATCGCACAGTACGTGCCGGACTCCTGGCTCGAAGCCTTTTTGCGCCGAAAGAGCCCCGTCCTCATGAGCGAGGCGAAAGGAATTCAGTCGATTACCGGCGCGGTGGCCAAGGGTTGGTTCATCGCTTGCCCGCTGACCCCCTCCATGATGCTCGAGGACGTTGAATTCGCTTACTCCCGTATCGTCGAATGCGCGAAGATGGCAGAGGATATGGGTGCAAAGCTCATTGGGCTCGGCGCATTCACCAGCGTAGTCGGAGACGGCGGCATTACCGTCGCCAAGCGATCGAACATCGCCGTGACCACCGGTAACAGCTACACGGTTGCCACCGCGATCGAGGGGACGCTTCAGGCCTGCGGGCTTCTGGGAGTCGATACCAAAAATTCGACGCTGGCCGTCGTCGGGGCGACCGGCGCTATCGGCAAGACCTGCGCTCTCGTTTTGGGTCGCGACTTCGGGCGGACGATCGTGGTTGGTCGCGATCAGGAGCGAACAGAAGCCATTCGGGCGGAAATTAATGCTCACGAGGCCACGACCGATATCTCGCGGATCATGGAAGCCGACGCGATCGTGACCGTGACCTCCTCGGACGCCGAGGTGATCATGCCTGAGCACTTGCGTCCGGGCGCGATCGTCTGCGACGTCGCGCGGCCTCGCGATGTTTCCATGCGCGTTGCGAAAGAGAGGCCGGACGTGCTTGTTATCGAAGGTGGCGTCGTATCCGTACCGGGCGAGCATCTTGATTTTGGGACTAACTTCGGATTCCCGCCGAAGATGGCTTATGCCTGCATGAGCGAAACGATTATGCTGGCGCTCGAGGATCGACCCGAAAGCTTTACTTTGGGCAAAGATGTCAGCGTCGAGCAAGTCGATGAAACTCAGCGCATGGCGAAGAAACATGGGTTCAAACTCGCTGGATTTCGCTCTTTCGAGCGCGCTGTAACCGAAGAGGCCATCCAGCGTGCCCGCGATGCGCGGAAGCGGAGCTGATCGTAATAAAGAGACCGCAACCCCGCCGCCCGATTTGCCGCATACTTCAGTGGTGCCGCTTGAAACCGATGAAGCCGTTCTTCGCCCCATACACGGGGCGATTCGCAATGTTTGGCGGCTGTCCGCTTGCTTCTCGCTCGTCGTGACCGGCGCGATCTTCGCGGTCATCTCTTTTCCCATCAGCCGCGCCGCCAAGGTCCCCTACATTTGGATTCTGGTTCCGGCCATTTTGCTCGCAGTATTGATTACCGGGCGGATGATCCTTTTTGCGGATCGCGAATGGAAGGCTTGGCGATACGGAACGACGCCGGAAGAGCTGATCCTTCGATGGGGAGTCTTTTGGCGCACATTCCGCATCGTGCCCCGCGTTGCCATTCAGCACATCGACATCAACCAGGGGCCCCTCGACCGCTACTTCGGCCTCGTTCAGGTCGTGATCTATACGGCCGGCGCCTCAAGCGCAGTTGCGACCATTCCAGGGTTGACACAAGCCGAAGCGGATGAACTGAGGCGATACCTGGCGACAACGGCGGTCGACCCTACGTGAACCGGCTCCACCCGGCCATGTTCGCTGTGATGTTGGTGCCGTTTCTCCAGCGATTCGGAGCCCTTATTCTGCTCCTCATGATCACCTCGCGTGGCCGTGATTTAACGCCGACGTTGCTTGTCCTTGGCGCGGGCCTCTGCATCTCGTTGCTGGCCAGCGCGTCGCACTACATGACAACGAAATACGGGATCACGGGCGAGAAACTCGAGTTCCACACGGGTTGGATTTGGACGAAGCACAAGGTCGTTCCGCTGGAGCGAATCCAATCAGTTCACATCGAGCAGAACCTCGTGCATCGTCTGTTTGGCGTGGCCGCCGTTCGAGTCGACACCGGCGTCACAAATAAGGCCGAGGAAGTTCAGATCACCGCAATCGGCTACGACGAGGCTCAGCGCCTGCGTCATCGCCTTCTCCAGCGGGTTCAGATTCCCACCTCATCCGGGGTTTCCTTCGAGGCGCCCACCGCGGGACCGGACCTGTTCAGATTGTCCGTCGGTGAGCTTGCGATGCACGGCTTCGCTCACAACCGTTGGTTCATCGTAGTCGGCTTTATCTTTGGCCTCGCGGAATATGCGGGCGGAGAAGAGAACTTGTTCCGCGTGATGCTCCGCTTCTACCAAGTTGGGGCGGCCGACCAAATCGTGCGGATTGCTTTCTCCATCGTCGGCATTCTGATGCTCGGTTGGCTCGTCTCCATCGGCTTCTCGCTCACCCAGTTTTACGGATTCACGATTCATCGGCATCCAAAAGGGGTTTCGATT
>JBKJIP010000257.1:0-3290 GCA_046598515.1 Fimbriimonadaceae bacterium
GCAATGCTCGACACCCTAACGCGCCGCATGGCGAATATCTTCGCCGGACTTCGCGGCCGCGGCAAGATTACGGAAGCCGATATCAACGATGCGATGCGCGAAGTGCGCGTGGCGTTGCTTGAGGCCGACGTCAACTTCCAGATCGCGAAGGACTTTATCGCGCAGGTCAAGGAGAAGTGTGTCGGCGAGGAAGTGTTTTCGAGCTTGTCAGCGGACCAGACGATTATCAAGATCGTTCGCGACGAGCTGACCGAACTTCTCGGCTCAACCGCCAAGCCCTTCAACTGGGCTCCGAACCCGCCCACCGTCGTCCTCATGTGCGGCCTCCAGGGTTCCGGTAAGACGACAACCACGGCCAAACTCGCCAAGTGGCTTCTCGATCAGGGCAAGAAGCCGCTTCTCGCCGCATGCGACATCCAACGCCCGGCGGCGATAACGCAGCTTCAGGTGCTCGGCGACCAGATCGGCGTGCCGGTCTTCAGCAAGGCGGACGGCACCAAGCCACCTCAGATAGCTAAGGAAGCTCTCGAGCGATGCCGGCACATGATGAACGACGTTCTCATCGTCGACACCGCTGGCCGCCTGCAGATCGCGGACGATCTGATGGCGGAACTGAAGGACATCCATAAGGCCGTCAATCCGACCGAAGTCTTCCTGGTTCTCGATTCCACGACCGGCCAAGAGGCCGTCAATGTGGCCCAGACATTCCACGAACTCGTTCCTCTAACGGGCGCTATCTTTACGAAACTGGATGGCGACACCCGTGGTGGTGCCGTGCTCTCGGTTCGCGCCGCGACGGGCGTACCTGTTCGATTTACTGGCATCGGTGAGCAGGTCGAAGCCCTCGAGGCGTTCTATCCCGACCGTATGGCGCAGCGAATCCTGGGCTTCGGCGACATCATGGGCCTCATCGAGTCTGCCGAATCCGCTTTCGATCAGGACCAAGCGAAGGGCCTGGAAGGGAAGATGAAAAAGGGCGACTTCGACTTCACGGACATGCTGAACATGCAGAAGACCGTGCGGAAGATGGGCTCGATGCAGAGTTTGATCAAGAAGATCCCCGGCATGGCCGCCGCCATCCCCGAGGAAGCGCTGAATCAGATCGACGATAAGCAGATGAACCGCGTCGAAGCGATCATCCTGTCGATGACGCTAAGAGAGCGAACAAATCCCGATGTCATCAACGGCTCCCGCCGCAAGCGCATCGCCGCCGGATCGGGGACGAGCGTGGAAGAAGTGAACCACCTCATCAAGAGCCTCTACGAAATGAAGAGGCAGATGAAGCAACTCGGCAAAATGCAGCAGAAGTTCTCCAAATTCGGCAAGCGCCGGTAGCAAGACCTTCTTCCGGATGGCTTTCTGACTGTGAGCCGCTGACGTCACGTTAGAGGGTTCGAGCCAGGGGATTGAACGGGATGCATGTCCCCTGGTTTCGCGATCCTCTCTACGGTAACGGCAATCCCAACGCCTGCAGCCATTCGCGATTCTTGGCGACGCGAGTGGTTACATCCGTCGACGGCACGAACGGGCGGCCGCGGGTGTCGATGATGATGCCGACTTCGCCGCCCTCGCACTTCTTCGTGATCGGTTTGCCCTTGCCGGCGCCGACGTCGAACGTCTTGCCGGGCTCGATGGTGAGATCCATGAACACGTTCTTGGCGGCGGGAATAACCTTGATCTTGCCCGCTTCCACGGCTTCGTTCACGCCATCACCCTTAACGGTAACCGCGATCTCTCCGGGCTTTCCGGAGCCCGTGGGAGCGATGCAGTCGCCGATCTTGACGATACAGTCGTATTCGAACACGTCTCGGGCCGCTTGATAGAAGTGCTGCGAGAGAACGCCGAGGTGGGGCGTCATGAAGATCGAGTCGACAGTGAGCATCGTCACGCCTTCCGGCTGATACGCGTCCATCATCATGAGCGCCGACTGGGCGCGCTTCGGAGCATGCGAAAGCACGCCGCCCGAGCCGATGATAAGGTCGAGCTGCATCATTTTGATGAGCGTCAGACCCGAGTCGGCTTGGTCCATGATCTGGCCGATATCGCGCTGCTGCTGCATACCCGTCAGGTTGCGGGCGAGCGATTTGTGGTGCTCGAAGGCTAGGCGCAGAGCTTCGCGGGCGACGGCCTGCTCGATGAGGAGGTCCTCATAGGTATGCGGGATCGTCGTCGGGCGGATCATCTTGTTGCGCAGTCGGTTGCGCACTTCGGCGGGATCGATCTCGAAGGGCAGCCATCGAACGATGTTGTCTATGCCGGCTTCCTTCAGGACGTTACAGATCGAATAGCTCATGCCGAGGTTGGCGGAGACCGTTCGGTTGTAGACGCGGGCGTCCTCATTGTTCTTGAAAACGGAGAAAACGTCGGTTGTTGCGCCCCCAATGTCCACACCGAGGAGGTTCAATCCCTCGTTCTCGGCATACTCCTTGAGGAGTTTGCCGACCGCGTTCGGCGTTGCCATAACCTCTTCACTGGTCCATTCTAAGAGCTTGGAATAGCCCGGCGCCTGCTGCATGACGTGCTCCAGGAACATCTCGTGGATTTCATCGCGCGCGGGGTCCAGATTCTCGCGGCTGAGGTCCGGGCGCAGATTATCGACCGGCTTGAAGGCGATGCCTTCGCCGAGGACCGCGTCCACTTCTGCTCGGGCGTCTTTGTTGCCGGCATAGATGATGGGAAGCTTCATATCTCCGAAGCGGGGCTTCGGATCGGCGCGGCGGATGACTTCCGCCATTTCGATAAGGTGGCTCTTGGTCCCGCCATCCGTTCCGCCCGACATGAGAATGATGTCCGGACGCAGTTGGCGCAGCCGCTCGACCTTTTGGTAGTCCTTTCGGCCATCATCGACGGCGAGTGTGTCCATAAGAATGGCGCCCGCGCCGAGAGCCGCGCGCTCGGCGGATTCGGCCGACATCGACTTGACAACGCCCGCGACCATCATCTGCAGACCGCCGCCCGCGGAGCTCGTGCTAACGTAAATGTCGGATGCGGAGAGTTCGTCTGGTCGGGTGTCGGAGACGACGCCCTGCTTCTGGAGTCGCCAGACTTGGCCGTCCTTGATCAGGTTTCGGCGACCGCTCACGAAGCCTTCGGACTCGACGGAATCGCTGAGGTCCTCACAGACCTCTTCGAGCTCCGTGATCGAGTTTAGAACTCCGATCGTCACGTCCTCGAACGGTCTTTCGACGGTTGTAGGAGCTTCACCACGCGCAACCAGGCGATATTGCCCTTGGGGATTGCGCTCGATGAGGATGGCTTTGGTGGTCGTTGAACCGCAGTCGGTCGCGACG
>JBKJIP010000409.1:0-21425 GCA_046598515.1 Fimbriimonadaceae bacterium
ATTCCAGCTTCGCGCCAAACGCCAACCGACCATCAAGCAGGCACCGGCAAGCGCTACGAGCTCTTGAGAATCCGGATGATCTCATCCGCCCGCACACCCGCGAAGACAGGCTTCACTCGCCGTCCCGTCTTCCGCTCGATCTCCGAAATCACAAAGCCCCGACGAGGATCCTCCAGCGCGACAAGGATCGAGCCATCATCTACTGACAACGGAAGGCCTTCCCACTTGATCCAAGACTCGACCGGAGCCAGCGCAAACGCTTCGGTTGCGCAGCGCAACTCCGCCGGGGCCGCCGCCCTCGGAGCTGACGCCACGGCCTGATACAAAACCGAGGCAGAATCCTCAGCAAAGGAGGAATACCCCTTGGCCCGCTCCCGCAGATTGTGGCTCGACTGCATACTTCGCTTGCGATGCATCATCGCGTCCTCCTCAACGTAGTTGCGTTCCAAATTTGCGAGACGCTCGATCGACGCCTTGAGGCGCCCGACCACGGCGGCCACGGCCGGTTCATCGCTGGATGGGTGGGCCAGGATTTCTAGCACGATGACCCGTAGGCGCTCCTTCATTTCCGACGCCGATCGGGGATCTCGAACACGCAGCATTGCCGCCTCCGCATCGCTCGCCTGCTGCAGCAAATGTTCAAGCTTCGCCTCTTCCGAGTACCCGAAATCCGCGGGCAGCGTCACCTGTTGCGTGACCCGCTGGCCCGTTGCCTTGTCCGTGTAGCGAATCGAGAAGTCCAACCCTCGAAGATCGTTCAAAAGGAATACTCGCTTCTTGGTTTCGCCCCCCCAGAAATGGCCGAGTTGTTCGGTAACGCCGTTGCAGCGAACCGTGAGACGCTCAAGCACGACAGATCCTGCCGAGTAGCGCTCCTGGCTGAAGGCGTCCGTGATGGAGGACGCCGTGTGTGCGAAGTAATGCGCTCCGCCGCCGGCCCGCGCCATCCCCGCCATGAGCCCCTCGTCGTAGTCTCTACCCACTCCGATAGTCGTGGTTGTGACTCCGTACTTCTCATAGGAGAGCGCCGCGTGCAGGGAAAGGGAGTCCGCATCGGTAAATCGGCCTACGTTCGCCTGGCCATCAGATAGGAGAACCACACGTCCGCCCCGACCGACAACCTTCGCACCCGTGACCCAACCTCCATAGAGATCGGTAGAGCCCCCGGGCTGCAGTGCCTCCACCCGCCGCGCCAAAGACTCATTGGGAGCGTCGAGGCCGCACAGCAGGTCGACGTGGTCGTCGTAAGTGACGACGGAGACGCGGTCGTCCGGTTCCAGCGACCGAATGAACTGGGCCACCGCCGCCTTGGTGATCTGGAGCTTCTCGCCGCTCATCGATCCGCTCCGATCAATCACCAAGGCGATCTGCAGCGGGGTTCGAGCCGGAGTCCCTTCCAACTCGGAGGCGGTGAGACTGGCGAGCAGTAGAGAGAGCGTCTCGTCCTTGTGGGCGGTGAGCGTGACTTCCAATCCGGAATGTCTGGTGTTCGTCTGATTCATGGGTGCCTCCTTGTGGCGGGTGCCGAAGTCTCGGCTGCCCCATAAATCAGTATACACCACTATTTGACAGTTTATGTTAAGTAGTGTCAGATAGCCTTTTAATCTCCTTACTGATGGCTTCAGCCGCCTTTTGCAACTCGCGTCGATAGTCGGCCTGAGAGTCGATCTCGAGGACGCTGTGCTCAGTCAGGGAGAGCTTGCGGATAGTGCGTTCGGGCATGGGTATCTCCGGCGCCGATCGGGGGATGGCGGCCATGAGCGGTGCCATCGGCCGCCTTTGATGAGTGTCCGTTTCCCCGCCGTGCTGCCCCGCCTTGATCATTTCCGCAGCCTGTTCGAGCGAAATCCCTTGGTCCACCCACCTTCTAATCGCCACAACGCGACCCAAATGCTCCAACCCATACCGGGCGAACTTTGGGCCTCCGCTGGGCGGCGGAAGAAGCCCTTCGGAGATATAGTAGCGAATCGTTCGAGGCTGAACGTGCATAGAAGGCCGCTCCCTCAGAATGGAGTTAGCCGCCCCCACTAGCTCGTCCAAACCGAACGGAGCCAAAAGCTCATAATCCTCAATGCTCGGCACGCAAAGATTATACTTGCCACTTATTCGACAGCTGGAGATTGATTGGCAGGCGATGCTAAATCGACGCGAAGTTTTTGCGAATTTCGACTCAAATCGACTATGCCCCAGGGATGGTGGAGATTGCTGGACGTAACTCGAATAGGAGCTTAGCTTTGGCGATCTTGGCCCAGAGCCACAGCGAACAGATCGCGCACCTTCGAACGGTGGGTTGCCCCAGTAACAAGAGACTCAGCCTAAGCCATGATGCCCGTCACGAGTTCACCGTGGACATCGGTTAGTCGGTAATTCCTTCCGCCGTGGAAATACGTCAACTTGGTGTGATTGATCCCGAGGAGGTGCAGCATCGTGGCATGCAGGTCATGAACGTGACATTTGTCTTTGACCGCATAGAATCCGTAATCGTCGGTCTCGCCGTATCTGAATCCGCCTTTCACGCCACCACCCGCGAGGATCGTGGTAAAGCCGTGGGGATTGTGGTCACGGCCGTCATCGCCCTGAGCGACCGGTGTACGCCCGAACTCGCCGCTGATAATGACCAGTGTGTCCTTCAACATCCCGCGCGATTTCAGGTCCTTAAGAAGGCCGGCGATCGGCTTGTCGACTTCTGCGGCATTACTGGCATGGTCTCGACGCAGATCGCTATGCTGGTCCCACTTGTAAGAGTGGGTTATTTGCACGAAGCGAACCCCTTTCTCTGAGAATCTGCGTGCCAGCAAGCACTGGTGCCCAAAGTTCCGTGTCTTAGGGTCGTCGAGCCCGTAAAGTTGCTTCGTCGCATCGCTCTCGCCCGAGATCTCCTGCAACTCAGGGGCCGCCAGTTGCATTCTAAACGCGAGTTCAAACGAGCTGATTCTGCCTTCCAGCGCAGGATCTGGGCCGAGATGGGCCAGTTGATCCTTACTAAGCTGTTTGATGAACTCGATTTCCAGTTTCTGGGCTTCGGCGGGTGTCTCGCTGTTCTGAATAAACGGAATCTTCGCCATTCCAGCGTCGATACTGGCATTTCCGATGGGCGTGCCCTGAGTGTACGCAGGGAGAAAAGCAGAACTCCAGTTGTTCACGCCGCCGTGCGTAAGCGTGGGACAAATAGTGATAAAGCCCGGCAAGTTCTGGTTCTCCGTGCCGAGGCCATAGGTCACCCAGGAACCCATCGAAGGGCGCACAAACGTGTCGCTGCCCGTGTGAAGCTCCAGCAAGGCTCCGCCATGACGCGAGTTCGATGCGTGCATCGAGTGGATGAAGCACAAGTCATCCACGCAACTTCCAATGTGGGGAAACAAGTCGCTCACCTCAATGCCGCTCTGCCCGTAGTGCTTGAACTCCCACGGGCTCTTCAGCAGGTTACCGGTGGGGCTGGACACGATTCGCGGCATTTCCCCTGTGAACGGTTTACCATGGTCCCTCGTTAAGAGCGGCTTGGGGTCGAAGGTGTCGACCTGACTTGGTCCGCCATGGAGAAACACGAATATCACGCGCTTCGCCTTTGCGGGGAACTGTGGGGCTTTGGGCGCAAGTGGATTCCTGGCATCTACGCTGGCCTGCTCCGCCCACGCTTGTTCCGACAACAAACTCAGAAACGCGATATTGCCAAAGCCGAGCGCCGTGCCCTTCAGAAGCTCCCGACGCGAAATGAACTCTTTATTCCACATATATGAACTCGTTGGAGGCAATCAGTGATTTACAGAGGCTTTGCCAAGCGTTGGGTCTGGGATCCTTGGTCTTTGCGTATGCAACTTGAAAACGGGCGAGGTACTGCAAGGAGCGCGTCACCTCCGCATCGGTAGCCGGGCGTCCGTAGCACGTCAGATAAAGCTGTCGAACTCGCGCCGAGTCGTTAAGGTCGGCTCGCTTGAGGAGGGATTGGGCTTGAGCCCGGGTGGCGGTCAGGACGATCGGGCTGTTGAGCATGAACAGGGCTTGCGGGGCGACGGTCGTGCTCGCGCGGTCTCCATTCATAACCGTTGGGTCGCCGAAGTCGAAAGCGGTGTATACATCGTAAGTGGCCGAGCGAATCACCGGAAGATAAACCGCTCGTCGGAGACTGTCGTATTTGATCGGATCGGCATTGGCGGTGCTGGTGACGTAAGACCTAGGCGCCAAGTTCATCAAGGATCCGCCCATGGTTCGGTCGAGCGCCCCCGAAACGAACAAGATGCTGTCTCGGATCGCTTCCGCTTCCAGTCGCTGCCGGGGGAATCGCCACAGAAGATGATTCTCTGGATCCATGCCCGCGGCCTTCTTGTCGTACCGCCCACTCATCAGGTACGTGTTTGTGAGCATAAGACGCCGGTGGAGCTTCTTCAAACTCCAACCGTCTTCCTTCACGAACTTCGTTGCCAACCAATCGAGCAGTTCCGGATGTGTAGGCAAGTCGCCCAGGGCACCAAAGTTATCCACGGAGCCAACCAAGCCCCGGCCAAATCGCCAGCGCCAAACTCGGTTCACAAAGACGCGCGCGGTCAACGGATTCTGAGGACTAGTCAGCCATTGTGCCAACTCTAGCCGCCCGCTTTGACCCGATGGTATGGCCCGTTGGTTTGGCCCCGCAACCACCGGCGGGAATCGGCGTGGACTGTCCTCACCTAAGTTCAAATAGCTGCCACGCACGTGAACCTTCATGTCGGTGGGCGTACCATCTGCAACCGCCATCGTCAGGGGCAGTTTGGGCTTAGATTCTTTGAGCTCCGCGATCTCGCCGTTCAGCCCCTTAAGTTCCGTAGCGATGTCCGCGGGCAACAGGTGATCGAAATTTTCTGGCAGTTCGATGCTAACGTCGATTTTGTTCTTGATCCTTTGCGCCACATCTTGGACAATCTCAGGAACTAGGTGGCCCTCCCGTGCGATGGCGTGGAGGCTCTCGCTGGGCTGCTGTCCTGGGCATGGACTGAGAAGCAGCTTATCAATGTGAGGAAAATAGTTAACACGCTCAAACCTGATCAGGTTCTTCCCTGCCCTGAGCACGAAAATCCCCTCGCCGAACCACTTCTGGTGTTCTGGATAGAATCCGCCAGAGATCTTGCCCGCAGCGTTCGAGAGCACAAGCGTTCCGTTCGCATAAACGCGAATCGGCCGAGGGTCGCCCGATGCATAACGCAGGTCGAGTTGATAGGCCCCGGCCTCCGCGACCGAAATCTCGTACTCGGTTTGATTGGGCAAGTCACCTCGGTTCACCAAGACGCCAATTCCCTTGCCGAATCCCTCCCTATCCTTGGCGACGTTGCCGGACGTGAAGTCCTCGGCTTCATGCACGATTGCATTTGCAGGAACAACGCCGTCTGGAGTTCCGATAGCAGGTTGAACATCTACCTTCGTCGCATCCATGGCAATGAGCTGGCGAGCGGCCTTTTCGTAGGCTGGGGCTTGCAAGCGAAGTTCCTTAAGCAGGGCTTGACCCGCTACATCGCGCTTCTTCTTGACCGCGTCCGACTTCGATCGGATCTGCGCTTCCATCGCGATCAGCCTCTCCTGTTCGGCCTTCGGACCTAACGGCCTCTCATTCCATTCCGCCATGTTCTGGTAGTTGAGCATGGTTTTGGTGGACTTAAAGATTCCCGCCATCGCATAGTAGTCCTTGGCAGAAATCGGGTCAAATTTATGGTCGTGGCACCTGGCACAACCGACTGTAAGGGCCAGGTAAGTCTTCGTCAACGTATCCACTTGCTCGTCGATCACGTCGAGTTCTTGCTTGACCGGGTCGTCCTCGGCGAGCATCTTCGCCCCAAGGGTCAGATAACCGGTTGCAATGACCCCGCTGTCGCCAGCTCCCGGAAGCAGATCTCCGGCGATCTGCTCTTGGAAGAAGCGATCAATCGGTTTGTCGGAATTCATCGAGGCGATTACCCAGTCACGATAGCGCCACGCGTTTGGGTAAACCAAGTTCTCGTCCAATCCGTTCGAATCAGCATAGCGAGCGACGTCCAACCAGTGCCGACCCCAACGTTCGCCGTATGCCGGAGAGTTCAAGAGTCGGTCCACGACACGTCCGAAAGCATTCGGTTGCTTGTCCGCCAGGAACGCATCCACCTCCTCCGGTGTCGGTGGAAGGCCCGTTAGATCAAAGGTTGCGCGGCGAATCAGAGTTCGGCGGTCGGCGGGCGGCGCGGGTTGGAGTCCTTTCTCCTCCAATTTGGCGAGAACAAACGCATCAAGTGCATTTTGAGCCCACCATCGAGCCCCCACCTTGGGAAGAGCAGGAGTCTTTGGCGCGATGAATGACCAAAAAGGAACATTGGACTTCGGCGGGCTCTTGACGGCGTTTGCCCAAGGAGCGCCGGACTTCGCCCACAGAGTTAGCCTGGTCAACTCATCGGCGGGCAATTTGCCGCTCGGTGGCATCTTGATCTCGCCTTCGTATGAAACGGCCCCCACCAACTTCATTGCGAAATCAGCTGAGATTGGCCCGTCGAGTCGTAGATTGCCCGATTGCTGTTTAGATCCATGACAAGCGATGCATTTTGCTTCGAGAATTGGACGAATCCTGGATTCGAAGAACTCAGATGCGACTTGACCCTTTGGCGCCACCGTAACTTGACTCGGAACCGCCTGGGCCCCAAAGAGGACCAAGACGAGGGCTCCCACGAGGAAACCCTTTGCTAGCGTCGACGGACCAACATTGCTCAGGTGACCAGGCAAATCCTGGACCTCAAGATTTTGGTCGCTTTGGTCCGACGATCTCGACGACATCCCGCGATTATACATGCCCCTCTGGATGGCCGCCGTCTACCGCTTCCACGCCGTGTCGTTGACACCTACCGGATTGCCAAGAATGCGGCTTGAGCCTCAGATTGCCGACACGGAGGGCCCCCCGATATGAGGTAAGACCGAACTTAATAGTCAACCCATGAAACGCACGCTCACCCTCTGCGCTGCGCTCCTCACTCCGTTGGTGTCGAGTGGTGGCGCGATTGAAAAGCCGAATCGGCCCAACATCCTGTTCATCCTTGCCGACGATCTGGGCTATGGAGATGTTAGTTGCTACAACTCGGAGTCCAAAGTCGCGACCCCCAATGTCGACCGGCTAGCACGCGAGGGCATGAGGTTCACCGACGCGCACTCACCATCCACCGTCTGCACTCCCAGCCGCTATAGCTTGTTGACGGGGCGAATGGCGTTCCGCATTCCCTACAAAAGCGTCTTCGAAGGGGTAGGAGGCCCCTGTCTCATCAAAGAGAATCAACTGACGCTTCCGCAGATGCTCCGCGAAGAAGGCTATGTCACGGCGATGACGGGCAAGTGGCATGTCGGCCTGACTTTCTTCGACAGGGAAGGACGACGCATCACCCAAGGGGGAATCGAGGGCGTGAAGATGATTGATTACTCACGAGCCATTCCCGATGCGCCGATCCATCGTGGCTTCGATCAGTTCTTCGGCACCGCGTGCTGCCCGGGCACCGATTACTTATACGCATACATTGATGGTGACCGAATTCTCGTTCCTCCCACCGGCCTGCTCGATAAGTCCAAACTCCCAAAGCATGCCTATTCTGACGACAACCGCTTGGGCATGATAGCTCCGGATTATGACCTCCAAGAGGTAGACATGGTCTTCCTGAGAAAGAGCCAGACCTTCCTTGAAGAGCACGCAAAGAACGATCCCAAGAAGCCGTTTTTTCTCCTGCATTCTATGAACGCAATCCATCTTCCTTCTTATGCTTCGAAGCGATTTCGGGGTAGTTCGAAGACAGGGCCTCACGGGGATTACATTAATGAGATGGACTTCATTGTTGGCGAGCTAATGAAAACCATCAAGCGGCTCGGCATGGCCGACAACACGATCGTGATGTTTAGTAGCGACAACGGTCCGGAAACCACAAGCGTCGTGAACATGCGTACTACTTACGGACACGATGGAGCCCGACCATGGAGGGGCATGAAGCGCGATAGTTGGGAGGGCGGCCATAGAGTTCCGTTCATTGTCCGTTGGCCCGGCAACACCTCACCACGCCGTACGAGTGACCAGACGGTATGCCTCACCGACGTGCTGGCGACGTGTGCGGCAATAACGGGTTTCAAGTTGCCCGAAGACTCCGCCCAAGACAGTGTTAATATTCTGCCTGTACTACTTGGCAAGCAGGGAGTTAACTCTCTTCGTCCGTACACATTACACCAGACCATTAGCCTCGCGCTCACCATCCGAAAAGGACCCTGGAAATACCTCGACCATCGCGGCTCTGGCGGTAACAACTACAATGCGGCGAAACTCAAGGAATACGCCTTGCCCAACACTGCACCCGATGCGCCGGGACAACTCTATAACCTGGAAACCGATCCGGGAGAGAAGGTGAATCTCTACCTTAAATATCCCGACATCGCGCGCGAGATGAAGGCTCTGCTTGAACAGAGCAAAGCGTCAGGACGCACCAGTAAAAACTAGAGACGGTTCGAGCATGTAAATGACCAGCGACCTTTGAGAGGGATTGCTTGGATACCTTTACCATCTCAGATTAACTATACAGAAACCGACAATACGATTTCAAATAGATGTGCTTCCCTTCATTGAGAACATCCACCGCCGAACGGATCTCAAGGGTGCTGGGACGAACGCCCGCTCTGAAGAGTCCTATCGCCGTCCCTTGGACGGCGATAGGATCCGGGGCGCAGATCCGCAAGCTCTTTTCCAGGCAGACTACCGGTCAAGCGGCCGATCTTATCTGACAAAGCGACAAGCTTGCCGTTGGCGAGCACTCGAAGGCCCTTGCCCTTGCCATACCGATTGCCCGTCTTGTCCCAGAGGATCGTCAATATCCGACCGTGGTAGGGAATTCGATCAAGGCAGAATGACTCCCATTCCGTTGGAACCAGTGGATTGACCTCGACGATCTCATCGGAACGGGGTCGTAGCCCAATAAGCCCGCTAATGATCAGGTCGCAGTACGTCGAGTGGTTGTAGTCCTTGCCCCGTTCGACTCCACCTTTGCCCGCGTCCCACGTTCCGTTCTTCCAGGTCTTGAGGCGCGTTCGGGAGATCCAGTCCCCCGTGTACGGATTCAGATTTTCGTCAATCCACGGAAACACGCGACCATCCTCTAGTTTGAGCTGGTGGGCCTTAGTGTAGATCTTGAGGAGTTTGAAATAATCCTGCTGTCCGATCGCGTCCTGCGGTGGTCCATTCAGCACGTTCGCCAGGCCAGTTAGCGTGATCGACGTCGCATAAGGCCAGCTCGGTCCGTTCCACTGACACTCGTGGTTCGCGTATTCAAGCGCGAACTGCGGATGGCGTTGTTCGGCGGTCGTCAGTCCAAAGGGAGCATAGAATCCTTTCGAGTCCATCACTTGCTTCCATGCCACGGTGAATTGCGGATCGGGAAGGTTGAAATACCAAGGAGTGAGCCCGTGTTGCTCGCGGACACTCGCCAGTGCCCCCTTGTTCTTGTCTCCGCGCGGCATCACCTTGAAGAACTGAGCGTCATTGTCCCAAAGTTGCGTTTGGACCAGGTTTTTGATGACCGCCGCTTTCGCGCGAAACTTCAGAGCGATGTCCGGTTTGCCTGCTAGTTCCGCGATCTTCGCGATTGCGATCGCATCGCCATATTGATAGCTGTTGATGGTTGCCCGGTAGCCGCTACCGCCGATCGAAACCTCCATGCCGTCGTTGCCATCGTTCTGCCAATAGAGTCCGTTCTCATCACGATTCGACTTCTCCCAAGCCTCATAGTTCGCGACAAGATCGGGAAGTAACCCGATCGTGAACGCAGTGTTGCCCGTCACGCAGTAGCGAGCCCAGATAGAGTTCGCCGCCCAGAAACTGTAGCGGCGTGGTTCGCCTCCACCCCGAAACCAGAACAGGGAATAATCGTCCATCACCTTCGGATCACCCATCCAGCGCCCGTCGTAGATATGGTGGCCGGCGGCACAGTTGATCGAGTTGTATTCACCCGCCCATTCAACTGGCGGCAAGAATTCGTCCACAATAAAATCCCGACGGTGTCCGCTTGATGTGCTTCCGGTACGTCCACCATCGGAAGTAGTACGTTTTCAGGATATCCATGTCGGGACAATCGAGCAACGGGATATTGTGCTGCAAGAACGCCCAGGCTGCCGTGTTCGGATAGTAGCCCATGTAAAGTTCGTTGTCGCTTTTGTTTAACTCCTCGATAAAATGATGGAACGCCTCGGCCTTGAGTACGGAATTAGCGGGTTGGACCGTGAGCTCATTGGTTGTCGAATCCGTTCGAACAAGTCCGATGGAGTTCTTGGCGGTTACTTTGACATCATAGGCTCCCGGACGCATGCCCGCAAGCTTCTCGCCAGGCAGTTTCCATGTGCCATCGTGATTGTCAATGCCTCGGTAAACCTTGCCTGCGATTTCCACCGTCAGGCTTTCCGTTGAACAAGCCGCGGTGCCGGTTAGATCCGCAACCTTTCCCCTGAGCGTCAGGTTGTTCACGGTGACGTCGGGAGGCAGGCGGTCAAATCTGAACTTGCCCAGCTCGAACCCGATCCTGAAACCCCGGGCACCCAACACTTGCCGCACTCGGGGAATGAGCCTTGCGGCGTTCCAGTAGTAAATATGGTTCAAAACCTCGTTCGGGAGGTTGAGCCCCTCCAACTTGGGCCCGCCATGTAGCCCGTTGGTCAACTGATTCGATTCTAGAATCTTTCGTTCGTTCAGGAATCCCTTGGCATCGGCATCCGCCGCAAAGACATCCGATCCGAAGAGGATACGATCTCGATACTTGCTGTAAAACCTCCTTGATTTGCTGACTGTATAGTTGGCGGCCTGCCGCATATTGTGGGTAAACGCCAGATCGACAAACACATTGGGATACTGGTCGAAGATTCGACCCAGCTTCTCCATTCCGAGGTCGTTCTCCAGCATGAATAAGCCATGAGCAAAGATAAAGGTGGTCTGCGGGTGCGCTTTGACAAGTTCAATCGCATCGTCTTCGAACTTGGGGAATGCGGTGTTGTTTCCTTTGGCATCGCCCGGGTCACCAGTATGAAATCCGACGAGAGGCATGCCCTGACGCCCGGCTTCATCGAGTTGCTCATGAATCCCAGGGATCTTGGTAGACAAGATCGCGCCATGAGGCCAAAGCTTTAGACCAACGAACCCCTGTTCCCTGAAGGTTCTGATTTCAGCGACACTCCACCAAATGCCATCGCTGGGGATGGTGAAGGCTCCGGGGACAAACAGGATCCGGTCGCCGAGATTTTCTCTAACAAACTGCATGTCGTTCCCCGGGATCTGTCTCACCGAAGCCGGACTTGCCTTGTTACCGTTGTTACCTTTCACCCAGAACAAACCGGCCAGGGTGATGCTGATCGTGCCACCCCATTGGTCCATACATTCGACCGCTTTGGCGTATTGGGTTTTCGCGTCCATATGGGTGTGCATGTCCACCCGTGGCATGGCGGTTGGGGGGAAAATCACCTGCCGATCGGCAACTGCGGATGTCACCATCGCGAGCTGCAGACAGGCCGCAAAAACAGTTCTCTTAATGACCTCTCTTCCTCAAATCCACCAACGCTTCCGCCATGGCTTTGCCGATCGGTCCCAAAATCTTGGCGGCGCCAAGGTAGTGATATTCACGATTAGAAGCACCCGTCAAGAGCTTGCGCTCCTCGAGGGTGAAGAGATTGGTTCTGTATTGCTCCAGTGCGGCCGTTTTTTGTTCAGGAGTAAGGCTCGCATCTTTCTTCAACTCCTCGGACTTTCGGTCAATTTTGAACGACCGCGTCACCAGTTCGTCCAATTTGGAATCCCAGAACTTCTCTGTCAACACATTGACGACGGTTCCTTTGAACTCAGGGAGGCTCGCTGGCGCCGCCATTGCTTGCCTAAAGAACGTCATTGAATTCGCTTGCTGCTGGGGTCCACTCACACCCATGACGCCGATGACAAACGGCAGTTTGGGTGCCGAGAGATCCTTGCGCACGTCGCGAATGAACTGGGCAAGAAGGGCACTGTAGTTGTCGAACCCGCCTGGCTTCTCGCGATCGGGATAGGCGTCACCATCGTGCAAGTCGTTCCATCCCTGGAACCAAACGAAACCGGACAACTCATAACCTTGCTTGGGATCGTAGGTCGGATAGACGTTCTTGATGTCGGACAACACGTTTCGGACATGCTCGGTCATGATTCGGTAGTAGCGGCCGCTCGCTGCCGCTCTTTCCGCTTTCATCTTCTCAACGTCCTTGCCCTGCTTGGCATACTTATCGACCTGGAACTGGTTCAGTTCGTATGGCCCTGCGCTCGGCGGGCGGAAATCGGTATTCAGGTTCTTGCCACCCCAGGCGGTCTTGATGATCAAGATGGGTTCGTTCACCATCTTCTGCATGTAGATTCCAAAGGTGAACTCTGGGCCAATCTTGTCCGCCTCGTTCTGCGCGCCATACCCGACAGTCAGCCGACCGTTCTTTTCACCGCCAGGTTGGCCAGCCCCATTCCCGTATAGATAGGAGATCCACACCTCGTCGCAGACTCGATACGATCCGTCGGCATTGCGCATTTCTTTCAGGATCGGAGCCGTGACAGGATCCAGTGCCATGGCATCGAAGGTTGAAGCTTTTGCATGACCTTCCATGTTTGATTGTCCGGCGAGAATGAAGACCTTGAGTGGCCTCTTTGCCGAGGCTGCGATGGCGGATACGGGACTTGATGCCAAAGTTGCCGCGACAAGGAAGAGAGTCATCAAAGAGGTGCGAGATTGTGATTTCATACTCAGTTCTCCCATTGTTGGCGGTCGAGACCATTCCGGTTACCGCGCTGCCACGAAACCGAAAGCGCTAACCGTATAGCCACTCCAGAACACGTAGATCGGCCTGTTTCCCAGCATCGTCAGAGTTCATGAGCGCGTAAGGATTGTACACGGTGTCATGGTGGGCGGTTCCCTTGTCTCCATCATGATTCGATAGAAACGAAACTGGGCATTGCACGAGTCCACGGTGTTCTAGGGGTGTTGAGCGCCTAGCCAGTTGTCGAGATCACCCCAAAAGATGCTGATCGAGAAGACCGAAGCTACTTCGGCGGCCGCCCTTCTGGGAAGTATGTGTCGATGATGTTTTGCAGCGCGACCCTCGCCGATTCGCCGGTCGTCCGATCGTACTTCTGCAGCCAGACGTGATACCATCCTTCTCCATAGTTGGGATTCTGGCTTCGTCGGATCCCCTTCGGATAGATTGTCTCAGCATGCCGGGCAAACTCTTCGCGGTTCATCGGGATGAGCGCCAAATAGTGAGTCAGCCGGTCATATATCTTGGCGGAGGGCCGAAGCTTGTTCTCGGACATTGCCTCCCGAAGTGCAGCCGGATTCTCCGGCTGAACACCCCAAAAGTGAATCAAGGGCGTGATATCGACACCTGCCTGTTTCGAAAGACTGAGAATCCGACTGTCCGTAGGATCGGCATTACGGTCCTTTGGCTGCAGGCCCTTCACGTAGTCCAAGTGGGAGGACTTCCAGAACTTCTCTAGCGTGGCCCAGCCGAAGAGTTTGGCGACTTCGACATACTTGCCGTAGCCTCTGTGCTGGTAGCGGACTTCGTTGGATTCGCTGTTCGAGATGTCCATGGGCTTCCCGTCCCTGAAGTTTTGAGTGACCATCCACATGATTGCCGCTTGATCCAGCGAGATTGCGGGGTTGTCGAAGGATCTGCCGAACGCCAAGTCGAGATCGACGCCGAACCCCTGATTCAGCACCGCGACGTAGGGCAGGTTGACCGCAGCTTCGACCTCTCCACGGAACTTGGTGAAAAGCTGAGCATGGCCTAACTCGTGGAAAATCGTGGCTCCGCTCGATTGAGGCCCCTTAAGGAGCCAGTGGTCGCTGCCTTTATCGGGAGCATGCGGATTGTAGTTGAAGTTGGACTGCGGATACCCTGGGAAAAAGGCGCTGCCCCGCAGCACGACGTCCACCTGCAGATAAAGAACGGACTTGGGGCGAACGTCCGGATAGCCGAAGAGTGCGGATACGACGTCGAGCGCTTTGTCCCAATCCCTCACAAGCCTGTCCGGATCGTCCAATGTCTTGATCCATTGGGTCGGAACCTGCATCATGAACCGGTCCGATTCGAAATCGGCCCAAGGGCCAGGATGGTTGCGCTCGGTCTTGCGCCAAGCCGCGAGCGTGGTTCTATCGAAGCTGCGAGAAGAGAAGAATGGCGAGCGAACGACGTTCTTGACGGTCACTTCCACTAGTCCAGCTTTTGCTTTGGGAGGAACTTCGATGTAGACGCCTCCTCCCAGGGGATTGGCGACGACCGTCGTGGCCGTCTCGATGGGAAAGACCAGAGATACGCGGTCCAGGCGCTTGATGACGGGCTTGTTCTTGAGATCCCAAGAGTGTGCTCCGACGCGTATGGAAAAGCCCTTGCCAACCAAATCTCTGGGAACAGTCACAGTCGCGAAGGAACCTGGAGCTAGGTAGCAGCCAGTTGGACGGCGGGCCGGATCTTCGTCAAACATAACCGGGCTACCCCAAGCCGCAGGCAACGAAGCGTTTATCTTGACCCTGTATGACTGGTTAGGATTCGGTAAGGTGCCGACGGTGCCGGGGAAATACGCCGACGCCCCAAAGGCAGTGCCTTCTAGCAATGCCCTGTGCTTGACAAGGTTGCCCGGCGAGTAAGCATGGTCGAGCAATGCCTGCTGAAGTGCGAACAACGCTCGGTCAACCTCAAGCCCGCGGGCCGCACTGCGAGGGAAACCGTTGCGTGTCTCAGCGTTCATGAACAGTGGCCCGGTTGTGGATTCGTAGGCCTTTACGGTGTTTAGGGCGCGCTGAAGTACTTCCGCAGTCCCCGCGATTGCCTTGGCTTGGGTAGCGATTATCAAAGCGATCCCTTGGATGTCGGAAGGTGCCAACCGTGCATCTACTTGGATGTGGCCCTGAAGTCGGCCGAGCGCATCAAACAACTGACTGGATGCATCTTGTTCAACCTCCGGGGCGCAAGACGACCCCAGCTCAAACCATTGGCCCGTGGGTCGTACGCCCTCGCGCGCCGTTGCAGCGAAAGGAGTACCCAACGCGAATATCAGGAATGTAGCGTAGCCCACCATGTTCGAATGATACAGTGGATTGCAGGGTCCTGCCATGGAATAAATGCGACCAGGGCGTAACTTCTTGGCCGAAGTGGCAAGTTCAGCCATCTTCAAGAGGCAGGCGAGTGCTCGTGCCATGTGTCCGAGACGCGTGAACAACCCGAGATAACTCGCCGGCAGGCGTTAGCCGCTATGGCTGGGAGAGGAGACGCAACCGCACCGGCCCCAACAGCCCGCTCTCAAGTGGGCCATTCACCTGCAGTCGCTGGCTGATCCGTGTGATCCGCTTCTCCTTCGGGAGTTTTGCATCACCAACAACGCGGTTTGCCCAGAGATTGGTCAACTCGACCCGAAGTTGGTTCTTCCCGACACGGACGACGTCGGTGATGTCGACCTGAAAGGGCGGCTTCCACAGAATCCCCAGTCTCTTGCCGTTGAGCGTCACGTCTGCCACATTGCGCACCTGTCCGAGGTCCAGAGTCACGCGGTGTCCGGGAAGGCCCAGCGTTTCCGGAACGTCGATCTCTTTGAGATACAGGGCGGTGCCAGAGAAGAACCGGATGCCCTCGTCGGGGACGCTCGTCCATGAAACGAGATTCTCGAGCGTCGCATGCGAGGGCGCCCCCAGATTCGGGGGAAACCTAAGGTCCCAAGGGCCACTGATCTCGAGTTGAGCGACCACCTTCGGCTTCCCTACCGGCGCGGCGGGAGCGTGGCCCTTCTCAACCTTTCCTTCGAACACGACAAATACCGAGCCCGCAGGTGGGAGTTTGAGGAACAACCGAGTGGACCTGGGCCCGCTGTCGTAGGATGAGCAGGGTCGAACTTCTCCTGTGTCGGGGAACCACAACTTCGGAGCACGGCCCACCACGCGAAAAGAACACTCGACCTCGACCTCTTGTAGCAGTTTGTTGCTAACAAAGTAGATGTCGGCATCGGCGGTGCGACGATGGATGTAATCGAGATCGGCTCCGCCCGTCGGTCGGAAGCTGAAGTCCGGGTCGATGTTCCGTGCCTCCAGGATTTCGCGGCTTCGGTTGCGGTCCCAGATGATTCGGCCCTTGCCGTAGGATCGCTCCCGCACCTTGATCCCGTCGCACTCCCCCCAGAGCCGTTCGGCAACCGAACGAATGCGCTGGTCGCTGCGCGGATAACCCGTAAGCGAAGGGCTCCGAAACGGCTTAGGACCCAATACGGTCGCCCCGTTGGCGACCAAACTTTCGATCTTCTCCAATACCGTGACAGGCATGGTCATTAGGTCGGGCAGCACCAACATGGCGTAGCTCACGCCATTCGGTAGCACCACTCGTCCGGCCTTCACCTCCATCCGGTTCAGAATGACGTTCGAGTCGACCACATCATAGTCGTATCCGTCTCCTAGCGAGTGAGCGGGAGCGGGATTCGGACGACCGCAGTGCGCACAGACGTCGCCATCGAGTCTCTCGGGTCCTGGCCCGATCCTGCGCGAGGCGACGAGGTTGGGTGCGCCGTCGCCATAGTAGAAGCAGACATCGGCAACGGGAAGACCTCGCTGGAGCATATAGCAGCAGCGGGAGAAGTACGAAAGCATGGGTGCAGCCTTGGGCCACCACGTCGCATTGACGTTGAAGTGTTCCCCGGCGTGGTAGACGCGACCGGGTAGCCCGGCATCTGGCGGATTGTGAGCAAATGTGTGGAATGTGATGCGGTTCAAGCCCGCGCAAAATGCGACGTCCGCGAGGCGCTTGTACTCAAGGGGACCATCTTGCCAGCTTCGCCAACCCGTAAAAGATTCGGCGTCGACGATTCGAAGGCCGTAGGTATGGGCTGCCGAAGCCGCCTCCTTCACCACCCAAAATTGTGATCCGTTCCAGAACTCGCCCCGGGGCACATCGACCACTCCGCAGGCCATCAGAGGTTCAGCCCTCGGATACCCACCATGGCCGCCCTCGGCAACCAGTTGCAGGCCGTACTTGTTCAGCACCTGTTTCGATTTGCGGTAGTGGCCGTCGATCCAGAGATCGCTGACCGTCTTGCGATAGTCGTACGAGAATCGCTCCGCGATCTGGGCATCGGCAAGCGTAGAGCCTTTCAGTACCGGCAGGTAAGGAATCGGATCGTAGCCCCGCCGCCGGCGAAACTCCTCGACAAAGTTTCCGGTCCAGTCGACGCCCTCGTCGATTTCGACGCTGTCGACTTCCATGTACTTCAAGGCGTCGAGACTCTTCCTCGTCTTCAGAATCTCCCTAATGAGATACTCGAAGTGGTTCTCTGATGCCCGCGCGTTGAAGTGATCGATCAGCAGGCCGTTTGAGTTCGGGCTCGGCACCATCAGGCGCTGGCCAGTGTTGGTGCAGACAAATCGCATTACGACCCACTTGCCGGGCGGAGCGTCCCACGTCAGGAGGCCATCTGAGTCCATCTTGCTCGAGAGATTGAGAATCGCGCCCGGATCGGGGATGGTGTTCGCAGACGTTTGCGGGAACGCGAGGACCGCGACCTCCTCGGAGTAAAAAGGCATCCCTCCCAGCCCCTTGGGCGCCTTGTTTTCGGGGAACGGAAGTTTCTGCGAGAACCGGGAAGGTCCAGAGACGAGTGTTTGGCTGCTGTATAGCCCTTTCATCGCATCGGCCGGCTTGACCCAACTGCCACCAGCATTCCAACTGCTTGAAGAAACCAAGCCCAGGTTCAGTCCCAACCGAGTCGCCTCGTCGATCGCATGGTTGATCGCCTTGAGCGACTCTGGCCCCATGAACGCAGGCCCGGATTTGATCGGTGCTTCGTCGGGATTCTGGTTGTAGGTTCCGATATCCCACATTTCTGCCCCCGACATTCCTTTGGCCTTCATTTCCTCCAACTCATGGGTGAGTTGAGCCAGGTCTACGTTGCCATTGAGCCAATCCCAAAAGGCCCCCGGACGCGCTTCGATGGGCGGATATCTGAACAAGCCGGGGGAGGGACCCTCCTCCCTTGCGGAACTGCGAGCCGGCGGCGATGGTTCGGCTAGGAGCCCTTTGTGGAGCCCGGAATAGACAGACGGGCCATCGAGTACGAACAAGCCGGCAATCAAAACGCCAATCAGAGCTTCTAATCGTCTCACGTGTCCCCCCTTCAGGCACAAATCGCGTCGGGCCTGGCTGATTCTGGTCGTAACAAACCCGAGCACCCGAGCGCCAACCGCGCACGAAGAATCTACCACCTTTCCATCCCGCTCCGGGTCAACTTATCATTGCCTCTCGCGAATTAGCGTCAATCAAAGATCATTCAGATATTGCCGTCGATGTTGATGCGAGTGCCACCATTCGTGATTATTGAACATTGAGTCGTTATGTAGTCGCTCACATCCATGATCGAAGACAACCGACATCACAGATATTCGTCGTAGTTGCGGCACGTTGACGAATGGTTGGCATCATTAGCTCCAATTCGTCCAGTCTCTGAAGGCTCAGAAACGGCCTGCGTTCGGCCGGTGATCAACCATGGCGTCTTGATTATCAGACTTCCATTCTGCCAGTGTGAAGTGTGTCGAAATTTATGGTGTCTTTGATCGCTGTCGTGGGCGCTGTCAATGCCGTGGCCCAATCACCGGCTCAAAAGACACCGAAGCCCAACATTGTCGTTTTTCTTGTGGACGACATGGGCTGGCAGGAGACGTCCGTCCCGTTCCTCGGACGGACGACGGCCCTCAACCGGCGATACAAGACACCGAACATGGAGCGGCTTGCCGAGCAAGGAGTCAAGTTCACCCAAGCCTACGCTTCCGCTGTCTGCTCCCCAAGCCGCGTTAGCCTGCTGACGGGAATGAACGCCGCGCGCCATCGAGTCACGAACTGGACCTTACGGAAGAACCAACCGCCTGACAACCCGAGTCGGTTGTTCGATCCGCCTGCATGGAACCTGAACGGGGTTTCCACTGACGGCAGTGTGGAGCGGACAGTCCGCGCGACCCCTCTGCCTGCATTGCTGCGCAGCGCCGGATACCGGACGATCCATGTGGGCAAGGCACACTTTGGTGCCGAGTCGACACCGGGAGAAAACCCACTGAACCTGGGCTTCGACGTCAACATCGCCGGACACGCCGCCGGCGGCCCCGGTAGCTACTGGGGCGAGAAAAACTTTAGTGCAGCGTGGCGCACCAACCCTCCAGATCTGATCTGGGACGTTCCTGGTCTTGAGGCCTATCACGGCAAGGATATCTTCCTTACCGAGGCCCTTACCCGAGAGGCGGTCAAAGCCGTCGACAAGGCGGTCGCGGCCCAGAAGCCGTTCTACTTATACATGGCGCACTACGCTGTCCACGCGCCGTGGGAAAAAGACGATCGCTTTTATCAAAAATACGTTGACAAGGGCATTAAGCCCTTCGATGCGACGCTCGCCAGCATGATAGAGGGCATGGACAAGTCGCTGGGAGACCTCATGGCCGAAATCGAACGCCTAGGCGTCGCCAAGAACACAATCGTGCTTTTTATGTCGGACAACGGCTCGCCGTCCCAGTGCCCGCCGAACCTTCCGCTTCGAGGACACAAGCTGAACCCATACGAGGGTGGGATACGCGAGCCCATGATCGTTAAATGGCCTGGCGTCACCAAGCCGGCGACCACGGTCAGTGACCCCGTGCTGATCGAGGACTTTTTCCCGACGATCCTCGAATTAGCGGGGATCGACTGGCGCGCGAAGATTGTGCAAGAGGTCGACGGGCTCAGCTTCGTCCCCTTGCTTCGCGGGAAGGGGTCAACGTCTCCCGGGCGCGCGTTCATCTGGAACTTTCCCCACAACTACAGCGGCCAAGGCCCTTTCAGCGTGCTGCGGCAAGGTAACTTCAAGCTTGTCCATTACCCTGCCGAGCGGCGGCTAGAGTTGTTCAACATCGCCAAGGACATTGGCGAGACCCAAGAGCTCTCTAGCAAGATGCCCGATAAGGTCAAGGACCTTGCCGAAGTGCTTGGGAGGAAGCTTCGCTTTTTAGGCGCCCAGATGCCAATCGAGAAAGCGACTGGCAAGCCTTACCCTTGGCCGGATCGCATCGGCGAGAAGCGAACCAAGATACGCGTCGCCTGCATGGGAGATTCAATCACCCAGGGGTCCGGTGTCAGTCCCACCTCAACGTATCCGTCTCAGCTTGCAAAGCTGCTCGGCGACGACTACGATGTCCGCAACTTCGGAGCGGGCGGCACGACACTGATGCTCAGGGGCGACCTGCCCTACCGAAAGAGGCCGGAGTTTGCAAGGGCCACAGATTTCGACGCCGACGTCGTCCTCGTGATGCTTGGCGTCAATGACACTTGTGGCCCCCCGCGCGGTAACTGGGCGCTTGCCCCGTCGTTCTTGGCCGACGCCCGAGACCTCTTGCGGTTCCTGAAGCGTCCCGGAAACCAGGTGATTTTGGGGCTGCCCACACCGATGTTTCCTCAGATGAGCTCACTCAAGCCAGACAGGCGTGCAGACCTTGAACTCCGTGCTCCGCGACTGCTCCAAGTTCGGAAGTGGCTCAGGGAAGCAGCGAGACTCGAGGGGGCAGGAATTGTAGACCTTGACGGAGCGCTTACCCCTGACCCAAGCCTGGTCACCGACGGTGTTCACCCAACCGCAGCCGGATACTCGAGGATCGCTGAGCGCTTCAGCGATGCGATGGAGAGCATGGACAAGGTCCCCGAATCCTCTCTTTCACGCGCGCTGGAGTGGCGTGGGCTCGCCATCAGCGACACGGACCACACGATTTGGGGTGCATCGCCCATCTGGGCCGAGGGTCGCTACCACCTCTTTGCTGCCCGATGGCCCGAGTTAAATGTCAAACCCGCGTGGCGTAAATCGAGCGAGATCGCGCATAACGAGTCCGTCCGTCTAGAGGTTCCTTTTCGGTTCAAGAGGGTCGTGGCGAAAGGAACAGGAAAGACGGATGTTGAGACGCGTACGGTCTCCACAATCCGAGAAGCTCAGTGGGGAGGTCTCGACGGAGATGTACCGAATGCTCCGCGACCGGTTCGAAAAAGAGCTAAGTGAGGCAGATGCCGCTACACCACGACTTGACGATCCGCGCCCCTCTCAGGCCGAAATCGTTCGGGCATTAGAACTCCTCTCAAGTGCCGGAGATAGGTTCAAACAAGGCGATTCTGAGATCCGGCGAGAATTGGTTCAAATTCGTATATTCGAACTCCAATTTCGACGGCAAAATGGTTCATCCAGCCCCACGAAGTGAGCATAAACACCTGGTCAAAGCTGCACAAATCACTAACCTTGAACTAGGTGCAAAAGGGGCCAAAATTGGCCAAATCGAAGATTGGTGGAGATGATGGGAGTCGAACCCACGACCTCTGCAGTGCGATTGCAGCGCTCTCCCAACTGAGCTACATCCCCACGGGAAACGTATTGTACCATCCGGCAAAAA
>JBKJIP010000136.1:0-3624 GCA_046598515.1 Fimbriimonadaceae bacterium
GACGAATGCCCGCATCTTCTTGTCGAACTCGGGGAACGGGTAGCCCTTGACGGACGTGTCGTTCTTGGCCAGACCTTCGGTGCGCATATCGATGCGCTTGAGGTTGATCCCCTCCGAGCCGTTAAAGCCCAACCGAATTCTCATGGTCTCGCCTGGCGAAACCGTGCGGCCCTTGAACTCGGACTTCCAGGTTAGCCCAGCGGGTAGGCCGGTGCCTCGGTCCATAACCAACTTGGTCATGGCCATGCCGCGCGGAAGATAGGGTGCCGCGTCCGGCTCGCCCGCGCTGACGGCGTCAATTCTCATTCCGGCGCTGCCACCGGTCTCCCCGCCGAAGAGAAAGTCACCGGCGTCGTTCATGGTGACCTCGACCGTCCAGTTGGAACCCTCGATTCCCGCCGCTAGCTTCGCCGCGGCGCGCATCTCCGGTGCATCTACCCAGACCGGGCCTTGTGCGCCGGTGTTGTCGAGGATACGGCATCGCATCTCTGCGCCCGCGCTCGTCTGCTTGACGCGGACTTCGAGGTTATCCTTGCCTTGCAGCCATCCGTTTCCGCCCGCATCGATGCTGATGATGATGTCCTGGCCGGATGCAGCATTGGCCGCAAGGTGAAGCCGCTTGGGCTCCCATTGGAAGTAAGTCGTGCCTCCGTTGCCCGAGGTGAAGACATCCCACTCCTCGGCGTCGATCTTGCCATCGATTTTCGGAGTGAGAGCAAGACGGCTGGTTTCGAGGACCACGGGCGGCATGCTCATGTCGATCGGAGGCGGCGCCGGAGCCTGAATGCTCGGTTGAATCGATACCGGCGATGTGATCGGAACGCTCTGGCCCTGAACCTGCGCGGAAAGGAGAGGCAGGAATGCAGCTAACATGTCTGAAGAGACGAGCCGCCTCGCCCGAATGGACGTACAATCTCTCTTACGATTTTCTCGGTGACCAGAGGCCCGAAAGCTCCATTGAAATGAAGACTGCCGCAGACCTTCTGAAAGAGTTCCAAGAGTCGACCCGTCAAGCGATACGATTCAATGCAGAAGCGACCTCTCAGGCCCTCGGTGCCGGCGATCTCTCCCGAGCCGGGGATCTCCACGCCGCCCTAAGAAATTTACTTCAACTCGAAGATCTGCTCTTCGGTAAAACCCCGCCACCCGCCAAGTCGGTTGATGTTGTCCCTGTCGTTGAACCGATCAGCCCGCCGGCCTGGCCGGAAGCTCCGCCCCCGAATCCGCAGTTGCGAGCCGTGACGCCCGCGAGAAAAGCGCCAGCTTCGATGCCCGCTCCGGTACCGGAGCCCGCACCAGATCCCGAGCCTCAGCCCGCCGCCAGACCCATCCCCAAGCCGAAAACCGTCGTCGCGGGTCCAAAGCTACGTTCGTTGCGCGAGACATTCTTCAGCGATGCGGGCAAGCTAATGGGCGACTCTAGCCCCGATGCCCCGTCCGTAGCGGCGTTCAAGGCGACAATCTGCCTTGGCAAGGCTCTAGAAGAACTCGAGAAGACGAACGGTGAGCGAGAACTAGTCAAGGAAGAACTCAGGCACCTGAACGTCCACTGGGACAGTGTTCTTGAGGGTCTAGATTTCTTTGGTTTCAACCCGGCTCGGGGGCACAAAGCCGAGATATGGTTGGAACTCCACTCGGCGTATGAAACCGTCGCCGTGGCCGAGCGGTGCATGACTTGGCTGGAGAGCGACCCTCCGGTAACCGCCGAAAAACGACAACGATTGCTTAGTCTTTGCGCGGCCGCCGAGACCTTACTTCTGCGACTTTTCGACGACCGAGCTTTAGTTGCCCAGGATCGGCAGCAGCAAGACCTTCATAAGCGCATACGCCTTTCGACCCCGGATTTTATCGAGTGGTGGACCCAGGCCGGAAACGGAGGGCCGTCCACTGCAAAGATCAGGCAAGCCTCTTCGGGCTTGGAAGATCTTTTTCAGGAATGCTTTAAGGAACTGAACAACAAGGACGCGCGCGACCAAGCTGTAAACGAGCTTGATCGACTTCTTAAAGAAGGCGAATCTCTTGAGGATTACGTGGAACGACTCGCATCGGCCACCCTTGCCTGTCTCGCGACGGGCGTTCCGCCCAGCAACAAATCATTGGTCGAGTGCCTCCTGCCCTATCGGCCCCAGCTCGCGGAGCTGAATCTCGAGGGCCTCAAGAAGATTCTGGATTTCACAAAGAAGCGAGAAATGCAGATGATCGCAAACCGTGAAGTCATCCTAGACAACGACATCCCCCCTGATCCTGAGCATCAAGCCCGCCTTGAGGACCTTCGCAAAGTGCTTGATGGAAAGGTCATGGTCTGGCTCGGCGGCAATAAGCGTCAAGCCGCTCGCCGCGAAATCATCGAGCAACAGCTCAAACTTAAAGAGCTTGTCTGGCCCGATTCCGAGGATGCCACCCACATTGATCAGCTGCGGGTTCAGGCGCAGAAAGCTGATTTTGTCGTACAGCTTATTCGATGGTCGCGACACTCCTACCGCCTCATCGTGAACGAAGCTAAGGCTCAGGGAAAGCAGGTCGCGGTGCTCACATCGGGGCTCGGTGAGAACAAGGTCGTTCTGGACCTTCATGCTCAGCTCTGCGCAAGAAGCGCGTCCGGAACCCCTCGGCAAGCCGCCGGGTTTGTGTAAGGAAGATGCGCGCTGAGTCGAGTGATGGCCGAGCCCGGCGAACGGCCTTTATGGCGTTAACCCTGGCCATGTACGCAACGTCTCTCGTGTTGCCCGCGGTTTCCGAGCCCATGGGCCATGAAAGGTGGGTACCAGGCTATCTGGCGGTAGTGTACGGCACCAGTTGGCCCTGGACCATTGCCTGGTCAGCGAATGTCGTCCTGTTGCTCGGGCTCGTTCTTTTCGGCGCCCGCCAATACAACCTCTCCCTGGCGACTGGTGCTGGCGGGCTCTGCTTAGCTTGGATGTCGCCGATCCTAATCCAGAAGCCTTTGAGTGATTTCGGTCCCGGTTTCCACGTCTGGTGGCTCACGTTCGTCGTTCTAGGCGTGGTCTCCGTCGTCGAATCCGCCGCCTCTCGCGACGAGCCAATTCAAAATCCATAGGCCCCGTTCCCCTTTTCGTCCCGCGAGAGCCCACTTCCCAAGAAAACTCAGCAATGGGCATAATAGCCCCACCGATGCGACAGGGTTCCGGAGAGAGTGGCCCCCGCACCTACACGTTCCTTTATACGGACATTGTGGGAAGCTCCCGGTTGTGGGAGGCCGATCCGACGGCGATGGCCGCCGCCCTCGCTGCGCATAACGACATTCTCGAAAGCGCCGTGTCGGCAACCGGCGGGCGAGTCTTCAAAAGCCTTGGCGATGGCCTCGCCTGCGTATTCGATGCCGCTGATATCGCCGTGCGCTGCGCTGTCGAAATCCAGCGTCGTCTGATCTCCGCCCAGTTGCCCGGCCCGATCGAAGTCCGTATCGGCGTCCACTCCGGCACTGCCCACCCTGTTGGAACCGACTTCGGAGGGCCGGTTCTGAACCGCGTATCACGGATCACCGATCTTGCTGAAGGCGGGCAAATATTCCTTTCGGAAGCCGCCCAGAGCCTGGCCCAAGACTATGTGGGTGTCGAAGTTCGGTTCGATGCCCTCGGCGAAGTCGTTTTGGATGGCATGACT
>JBKJIP010000122.1:0-16740 GCA_046598515.1 Fimbriimonadaceae bacterium
GCTCCGCGTGGTACACGGTAGCCCCCGACACCCTGACTCCTTCGATCTATGTCTTCGCCCGGACACCGGGTGGCGTCGGCCTCTCCGATCAGCTCATGGAAGCGCTGGAGAGTTGGCGAAACTCCGCGCGGCACCTCCTGGAGACGTGCCCTTGCCAAGAAGGTTGCCCCGGATGCTTGCTTAGTAGCCGATGTGAAGCGTCGAACGAGCATCTGAACAAGCCCGGCGCCCTGGCCTTGCTAGGGATGATTTAAGAGTCCCAGTTTCTCGTCTCCCTCCGTCGGGTGGCGAAGGCGACCAGCTTGCAAGTGAGTCTTGGTTTGCATCTCCAGATTGGTCGGCACCGCCATCCGAGGGCGGAATGGCGGGAACAGGTATCTGTCTTTTCAACCCTTCTTGGGAATCGGCATCTGCGCGGTGACGGGCAACTTCTTCTTGACTTTAGCTGCGTTCGCCTGGGCGAGCTTTTCCTTCTGTGTCAGGAAGTTGTCCCATCGCCGCAGCATCTCGGGCACGGTCACGAAGGCGTAGCCGTTCTTGGCGAGCGTCTTCAGAATCTTTGGCACTGCGGCCGCGGTGTACGACTTGCCGGGACCGTCGTGCATGAGCACGATGTCCCCGGGGCGCGCATTCGCCGTCGCATTGTAGTAGACCGTGCCCTCGTTCGCGTTCTTCGCGCAGTCCGCGCCGCTCTTGTTCCAGATCACGCTGGGATAACCTTCGCGACGGGCTAACTTAGACGTATGGGCCTTGTCGAGGCCATAGGGCGGACGGTAAACGCTGGGCCAGACACCCGTGGATTCATAGATCGCTTTGGCCGTCTTCCAAATTTCGGGCCCAGCCGATTTCTTGGTCGGCTTGGCGGGATGGGACCAAGTGTGGCTGCCCACGACATGGCCGCGCATCGCAGCTTCGCGAACAAGGCCCTTGTGACGCTTTGCATAGCCGCCGATCACGAAGAACGTGGCGCGGGCGTCGTACTTGTCGAGCGCGTCGAGGATCTTGATCGTATTTTTCGGGTCGGGACCGTCATCGAAGGTGAGGGCAATAACCTTCTCTTTGAACCCCTTGGGGACGTTCAGAACCTTCTTCCCCTGATAGCGAGCCGGCACCGACTGATCGGCATAGGATGCGGGCAAGAGACGTGGTTGGGCCAATTGGCAGGCGAGAAGGGTGGCACATAACAGCATTTGGCGCAAGTCCAAGGGGAAAGAGAGCGCAAAGAACGGCGAACTAAGGGCGGGGAAAATCGTTCGCCGTTCTTATTGCTCTCGGGGATGATTCTAGCCTAGCGCACCCCTAAACCGCAAGGCACAAGTGACGAATTCCACGTTCGTTTGACGATTCTCTTCACGAAGGGTGCTTGCTTTCTTCATTTGGGATTGGGAATAATGTCCGAGCAATGAAACAACTACCCAGACGGGTTAGTTAGCGTCGATCGGGGCCAAGGACCGATTGTCCTAACGCCCACTACCGCTTCGATCGACTTTCAAGGGGCAATTCGCCTCTTCCGACCTCCACCGAAACCGGCTGCCGCATGCCTTGCCGTGCGCTGTCCGGCCGGCGTTGTTCGTCATGGGCAAACTCAAAACAAAAATTCAAATCAAGAAAGAAGAGAAGCTCGCTCGGGATGCCCGCTACCAGGCGGCCCTTATTGGGGCGAAACGACAGGAGAAGTCCGCATTCAGCGGCAGTAAAAAGCGCAAGGACGTCAGCGTCCTCGTGAACTATATTGCCCTGCCTTCGCGACGCTACGAATTGCGACCTGCCGAGGCATACTCGGCGCGGTCCTACGACTTGGGAACTCAGATCCTCGGTTTGGTCGATCATCTGTTCGGCCGCTACCGGGCACCTGCGTTCCTCTATCAGGCGATCCTGAATCCACATGGGTTCAAGGTTCTTTACGGAGCTGATCAAGCACCCTATCCGACGCACGAGCGTCTGCGTCATCAGTCCTGGCTGATGGCGGCCTTGCGCGGTGAGTCTGTGGCGCGGGCAATGACAGGAACTTTGAACAAGAAGGAAGCGCACTGCTTCCTTCAAGCGCCGAATCACAACTGCATAGAGTCAAACGTGTTCTGGGCGCGGTGCCTCGCCGCCGGATTGCCGGCGGAAGGATGCCAATTCGTCACGCAGCAATTCTGCTCCGAGGAAATGCTGAAGCTCATCGGAAACCGGTTGGAGGATCTCTTGCGCTTCTACGCGTTGGCCTATCCGAGCATGGGCCAATATGAGGTGCGTGAGATTACGGACTTCGTCCGGGCTGTTATGCGCAACGAGAGCTTCTCGTTCAAGGGTCGAACCTACGGATCGATGAAGAAGCTCTGCGACGAGTGGCATACGACCACGTATGCCGGATATGTCGGTGAGTTCCGCTTCTGGAAGGGCATCCTGGGCAAGTCCTGGGAAGGGGAGTCGAAGGGGGTTAGGGCATACGCCTATGAACTGACGACGAACCGGGCTCTGGCGGAAGAAGGGAAGCGGCAGCGGCACTGCGTGTTCACCTATGTTTGGGCGTGCGTCCACGACGTGTCGCGTATCGTCTCGATACGCTTCCATCAGGGCGACTCGGAGTTCAGCCGACTGACGATCGAAATCGATCCGGGCAGTCGGACGGTGACGCAAATCCGAGGCTACGCGAACCGTTTGGCCCCGGAGGACGAGCTCAAGGTCGTTCGCCGCTGGGCCAGCGAAAACGGACTGTGGCTGGCCCGGTAGCGGGCCAGCCCTTCAGTCAGAAGCTGAATACTTAGTGGTTATGGGCGGCGATGCAAGCCTTGCACATCTTGGCGCCGTCATGGTCGGCCAGTTCGGCGGCCGGGAACTCCTTGCTGCAGCCGGCACACTTGGCCATGGAGGCAGTGGTCGTCGATCCGGTTGCACCGGCGGAACTGTCGGCGCTGGCAGCGCAGCCGGACATGAGGGCTACGGACAGGGCGGCGATCAAAATGAGAAGAGCTTTCATACCTCTCTATGAAAGCATATTGGAGGGATTTCGGTTCCAGGAGTTTTACTTATCCTTGTTTCGTTACGGTGCAGGCCGTCGGATCAGGACTCGCCTGGTAGCCGGTCGGCACACCACACGAGGGAGTGTGGTGTGAACATAACTAAGCGATCGTTCCGCCAGCGGCTACTGTCTGTCCACGGTACGCAACGGCCATCTGGCCGGGAGTGACAGCCCGAACGGGCTCATCGAAGATGAGTTTCGGCTCGCGACCCGGAATGAGCAGCGCGGGCTGGGGCGGCATGTTGTAGCGAATCTTCGCCGAGACTCGGGCCGGACCATCCTGCGGCGAAATCGCCCCATAGACCATATCTTGTAGTAAGACCTCGCGCTCGTCGAGGGCCTCGCCCGATCCAACGACGACCATATTCTCGGCCGGCTTCAAGTCGATCACGAACAGCGGTTTGCGCGAGGAGACGCCTAGGCCCCGGCGCTGACCGATTGTAAACCCGGCGACGCCGTCGTGCTTGCCGAGCTCGCGGCCGTCCTGATCGACGACCGATCCCTCGGTGAACATCTCGGGCCGTGCCTTCTTTAAGAACTCGACATAGCCTCCGGCCTCGCTAACGAAGCAAATCTCCTGCGAGTCCGGCTTGTCGGCAACGGGAAGCCCGTAGTCTCGGGCCATCTGGCGAGTTTGAGCCTTGTCCGCGATTTCGCCGAGAGGGAAGTAGGAGGCGGCGAGCTGCTCTTGATCCAGCATGTAGAGCACATAGCTCTGGTCCTTGCCCGTGCCCCGGGCACGCAGCAAGCGGTAACGATCGCCGATGCGCCGGATGCGGGCGTAGTGACCCGTCACCAGGGTTTCGCACCCCAGTTCGCGCATCTTTTGAATGAGGATTTCGAACTTGACGGTCTTGTTGCACTGGACGCAGGGGTTGGGAGTGCGGCCCTTCGAATATTCGTCGATGAAGTTCTCGATAACCGCCTTTCGGAACTCATCCTTAAAGTTCATTACGTAATGCGGGATCCCGAGAATGCGGGCGCACCGGCGGGCGTCCTCGACCGCTCCCAGCGAGCAGCAGCCCGCGTGGCGAGGATCGGTCTGGCTCTCCTGCCAGATCTGCATCGTAATGCCGATTACGTCGTAGCCCCGCCTCACCATAAGTGCGGCGGCCACGCTAGAGTCGACGCCGCCAGACATGGCGACAAGGATGGGTCCCTTTCGCTTCAACTTACAGCCCCGTCGGCTTCGGCAAACCGTAACGGACGCCCGTCAAGACGTCGATGACGTTGTTGAACAGAAGCAAGTCGACGCGGGTGCCCTTGCGACCCACGAAGTAAGTCGGCGTGATTTGAACGCCTAATTTGTTTGCCACCTTCAGGTCTTTATCGAGGGCCGCATAGGCGGAATCCTTGTCGTTTGTGGCCCGTTTGCGAACTTCCTTGGGATCGAGGCCCACCTTCGCGGCGGCTTCAACGAGACGCTCAAAGGTCATGATCGACTTGTCCATGTCGAAGACAATTTCCGCATACTCCACAAACTTGCCCTTTTCATGGGCCATCTCTCCGATGACGGCGGCCGGGGCGGCCATTTCATGGCCCTCCTTGCCCACGAAAGGGAACTGAAGGAAAACCATTTTGGCTTGCCCGTTGGATCGGTCGATCATGTCTTTGAAGTGTGGGAAGGACTGTTTGCAGTAAGGACAGGTGAAATCGAAGAACTCAACGATCGTGACCGGCGCATCGGGCTTGCCGTAAATCTTCGAGTTGGCGTGAACGTAATCCTCAATCGTTCCGGGAGCGACTTGGGGCAGCTTCTTCGTGAAGTAGGTTATCGAAGACATGATGCCGACGATTGACAAGATCAGGCCGATGCCGAAAACTCCGTAATCGCCAAAGCTTGTCTTAGGCTCAGCGCTCGACTTGGAAAGGGCAAAGTAGCACCCGAAAATGGCGGTCATGGTGATGGCCGAGCCAACGCACCACCAGCATGTGGCTTTGATGACGCCGAATGAAATGACCATTAAGACCAAGCTCGCGATGGTCCCGGCGCCGGAGATCATGAGGCCCGCCTTGGTCGGGACCTTCTTGGTAACCATGCCAACCAGAGCGATGATGGCGAGAATCAGATAGCCCGCCACGCCTACATAAGCGATGGGGAAGCCCCCAAGGTTCTTATCCACCCAGAGCGCCACTTCGCTGCAGCCGCCACTTTCGAGGCAGGCTACATCCAATCCCATCATTTTCGCCACACTCAAGTAGCCGGCGATAGCTACGCCGACAAAAGGGAGGAAGGCCGTGAGTCTCTTGATCCAGTCCATTCGCTTGGAATTGTATCGCACTGGCGATACCCTAGACTGAACACGAAGCCGAATGGATCAGTTCCAACTCAAATTGAACTAAAAACCCAAGAGGGCGTCAGATGGATCGTGCCGACGAGAGGCCGAAGCTCTCCCGTCGGCACAATGCATCCGACGCCCTCTTGGTTTGGGTTGTTTGCTTATTGCTGCTCTTCTGGCTTGTAGAGCCAGAACACCGCGCCTTGTGGGTCCGCAACCAAGGACATGCGTCCGACAGTGGGGACATCGAAGGCAGGCACCATAATGTTGCCGCCAAGCTCGGCGACGCGGGCGGCCTTGGCGTCTACATCGTCGCAGGAGATGTAGGTCGACCAGTGCGGGGGCACGTGGGCCATGTCACCGACGGTGGCCATAATGCCGCCGATCGGCATCCCGTTGTGGGTGAACATCGTGTAGTTGCCCATTTCACCCATGGGCATATCTTGCGTTCCCCAGCCGAAGATATCGGTGTAGAACTCGGCCGCCTTGGCGGCATCCGGCACATTGCACTCGTGCCAAACGAAAACATTTCCAACATTTGTAGCGTGATCCATTTGTGTTTATCCATCCTCCCATTGATGGGATAAGACAGTTTAAGGGGTTTAGCGTTAAGAATCAACACGCTTTGTGGATTTAGCAAGAAATGCACGGGCGACCTGACTGCGGGTGGTTGCTCGCTTTTCTGGAAGGAACCGCAGAAGGCGCAGAAGGGAACGCAGAAGAGGTTCTTTCCGACTTCCTTTTCTGCGTCCCTTTTCTGCGTTCTCAGCGGTTGCCTTTTCTCCCGGAAGGAACCGCAGAAGGGCACAGAAGGACACAGAAAGGGCGCGCCCGATCATCGACAATCTGCGCTGAGAAAGATTGGGAACTCTAGCTTCGTTCGACCTTCATGCCGCTGAGCTCGATGTTGCCCAAGGATTCCACTTTGGCGCCTTCGTTCCGGAAGTCCAGAGTCCGGATTTCCTTGAACTGCCCCAGCGTCCTTTGGAGGCCTTCGACGAGGGTCCGCTCGTCGTCCGTGCCGTAGCCATCGAAAAACGCCTTGTTGAAGGAGAGGGTGGCGACGCCGTCGTGGACGTCGATGCTCATGAGTTTCGCTTCCGCGGGCGCGACCTTGGTTTCTTTGAGGAAATGGTTGACGGCGTAGACGCGGGCGTCTTCGCCATCCGGGACCGTCAGCGGCTTCGCGGTGAAAGAGAGGTCTCCGCTTTCCGAGAAGCGCGGCACGAAACTTTTCAGCTCTTGAGCCTCCTCGTGCGACTTGACGTCGACTTTTGGCGGCTCGAGCTTCTTGCCGGGGTTCATCTCCCGATGCTCTTCCGGAGGAATGCCGGTGCCCGACATCTTCACATAGGCGCCAAGTGCGCCGACTATGCCGATGCCGAGAACGGCGAAGATAAGCAGAGATTTCGAGTTACGGCTTGGCATCGCCCAGATACACCTTGAGTCCTTTCACGATCGCCTTTGCGGCGGCTTGCTGATAGCTGGCGGTTTTAAGGTTCGCCAAATCCTTCGGATGGTTGATGAACCCCATCTCAAGCAGCACGGCCGGCATTCGGCTGTGGCGCAATACGGCAAAGCCGTCATTCTTATAGATTCTGTAGTCGCTCCAGACGCCGATGCCCGGAATTGGCAGCTTGTTTAGCTCCTCTTGCATGCAGACGGCTAGCACCTGGCCGATCTGGTCTGTCCCGTGAAAGAAGCTTATGCTTCCCGAGGTCTTGGCGGTCTTATTGGAGTTGATGTGAATCGAGATAAAGAAGTCGGCGCTGTTTCGGTTTGCAATCTCGGCCCGCTCTTTTAAGGCGATGAAGATGTCTGATTTGCGCGTCATGATAACCGTCGCGCCTTCCTTCGTCAATTCCTCGGCGGTCAGCTTGGAGATCGTCAACGTCAGGTCCTTCTCGTTGGCGGTTTTGTCAGGCGCCCGGGCTCCCGAATCGTGATCACCGTGACCGGCATCTATGACGACCGTCTTGCCAGCCAGTCTTCCGTTTCCAACGGCCGGCTTGACCATATTGATGATCATCGCTTTCGGGGTGGCCGAGAACTCAACACCGAGAGGGCGAGCAAGGCGGATGGTCAGCACGGTACCCGTCTCATTCTCCACGGGCTCGAAAGCGGTTAGGCTGGGAGACCCGATCGGCTGCGGCGGGGCTGTGTAATGCGCATAAGGGAGCGTCAGTTGGATCGTTAGCGGATCGATTCGCTTGAAACCGGGTGCGGCACTCAAGGGGCCGGTAAGACTGAGGGAAAGCTGGACCGCTTTCTCTGTTTCTTTAACGAGAACGAACGGGCCGGCCGTTGTCCAAACCTTCGGCGCTCCAGCGGGCGCGGTGTTTTGGATCGGCTTTGGCGTGATCTCTGGAGGCGTAATGTTTGTCGGCTCGGTTGCCGGATTTAGGGAGTAGAGCAGATTGAAGCTCCGCGTGGGCTGAAACTCGGATAGGGTCGGCCGCTCGTTAGTAACGATGACGACCCGGATCGTGTCCGGCGTATATTGCGCGGCTCGGGCCGTACCGTCCAGATCGAGCTTGCAGCCGTTGCCCATACGTGCACCCTTCAAATCAACGACAATTCGATTCGGCGCTTCTTGGAAGGTGATGATCGGCTTGGTTGCTAGCGTGGTGTCGATCAAAACTTTGCCATTGCGAACGGTGACGAACCGGGCTTGGCCAACGACGCTGACCGCGTCTTTCTTAGAGTCCCAAACGAGTTCCGCCCCGAGCTGAGACGCGATCTCTTCGAGTGGGAGCAAGAACTTGCCATCCGTTGTGCGTCCAGTGAGGCGCAGAGTGCGTCCCTCGGCCTGGATCGTGGCATCGTTGCCGGTAAAGGTGTAGGGAAGACCCCACGTGATGAGGGCGTTGGGTGAGACCCAGCACCGATCCCCTTCGCGCCAAGCCTCGACGGGCTTGTGATGCGTGAAGGTAACTTCCGCCGGCCGGAGTGACTGAGCCACTGCAGCTGCCGCCGCCATCCATGGCAGTAGGCAAAGTATAAATCGCTTCATCCTGATGCGTGCAGACCTTGTGAAACTTCCCTCATAATACTGCACCGGCGACAAATACCGGCTCTTTTAAGACGCTTAATGCGAAGAAGAGAGTTCCGGGGCGGTTAGCTCAGTTGGTAGAGCGCCTCGTTTACACCGAGGATGTCGGGGGTTCGAGCCCCTCACCGCCCACCATTTTTTGGACGAGTAGGACCAGTGGGACAAGTGGGACGAATGGGACATCAGTCTTGGTCCAACTTGTCCTACTCGTCCTACCCTTCCCCATCCGACTTCTTGCGTTTCATTCTTTCGCGGTAGAGCTTGCCGGAACATCGGTCGGCGGTACATCGGCCGTAATCATGGCGGGCCCGATGGCCCGAATCTGCGCGATGCCGACAACCGTGCTATGGCCACCGATGCCGAAAACGCCACCGCCGCCAACTTTCATTGAGAGCAACCGTCCGGTCGTTACATCGATCTCGATGTCCTGAATACCGCCGAGTGCGGTTCCCGAACTGTCCATCACGGGAAGCTTTTTGAGCTCATCCGCCTTGCGCCCTGCGGCGGTGGATAGGTGTCCGGTTGCCCATTGGATGGCTTGGGCGCTATCGATTGTAATTGCGTCGTGTCCCACGGACTTGACTTGCTCGAACGGCAATATCCCTTGGCCAGGAATCCCGCCCAGCAAAATTGCCGTCGCCTTGAGCTGATCGGCGTCGATCATAACGTCCTTCACCACTCCCACCTTTTCGCCATCGACCATACTCACGACCGGTTTGCCAATCAATTCACTTATATTCATAGATGCTTCCAGTTCGTTCAACGTCCCTGACGTACTCTTCCGTAACACGAAATTCCAAGGCTAACATAGTTCAGCGTTTTTCTAAGCTTTATTGGGGGAAGTCGCAAGATATCGCGGCTGCCGCAAATCAGGGCTCGCGATCCGCGACCACTGGCCGCCCGTCCTTCAATGGAGGGTGGGAGAACTCCGACTGATAGATTGCACGTAGACTGATTCGACTTGCTCCGCCACATTTCTCTCGCCTGCATCCTCATTTTCGCTACCTGGGCTCTTTGGCCCCGCGAAGTCATGCGTCCGGGAACGACCACTACGGTGGCGTCAATGGCCCCCCGAAAGTACACGATCCGGTTCGCGCCCGGAATCTACATGCCAGGGAGGAGGCCGATGGACGTGGGCAAGCCCCTCGAAGGGCTGGCGAAGGTCGCGGAGAAGTTTGAGAAGCTCTACCCCGACACCAGAATCGAGTTTTCCGAGGCCCCGGTTGGTTCCCGGGAATACCTCGTGACGCAGCTCGCGGCGGACCAGGCACCGGAGATTATCAACGTTAACGTCGAAGATGTTTGGCAGGATGTCCAAAAAGGCTGGTACGTGGCTCTCGACAAATACCTGGAAGAACCGAACCCGTTCGCGAAGAACAACCGTCAGTGGTGGGATCTCTTCAAGTATCAAGCGGCCAGCCGCGGCAAGGGCGCGCCGAACGGGAAGATGTACTGCATCACGTACGACATGGTCGAGACGGGCATCTTCTATAACAAAGACATCTTCCGCCGTCTCGGGCTCAGCGTGCCCAAAGACTGGCTGGAGCTCATAGGCGTCCAAGAGAAACTCAAGGCCGCGGGATACAGACCGTTGCTTGTCGGAGGCGTGGAAGTCGCGGATTGGGGAATGGATTTGGTCTTTGATCAGGTGTATGGCGAGATTCTGCCTTCGCTCGATTTGCAAAAGGACCCCGTTCGCGAGCTTTCTCTACCGGGATATCTCGACTGGGATGAAATCGCTTTTCTATCCGGAAAAGGGTTCTTCACGAAACGCGACCCACGATTTGTCGAGACTTTTCGAATCCTCAAGGCCTGGCGCAAGCATTGGCCGAAGAGCATGAATGAGAACATGGCTCGGGTCTTTATGACAGGAAAAGGCGGGATGTGGTGGACGGCGAGCCCCTCCGTGAACAGGCTCGCCCGCGATCCTCAGGTCAAATTTGACTGGGGTGTGTTCTATTTGCCCCCGATTCCGAAGTCTTACAGCCGCTTCGCGGATGGGCACGAGCAAGTCGTCATCGGGGGAGCCGGCACCCAGTTCGTGGTGACGAAGACCGCCTTCAGCGATACGCATGATCCGGCGACCTCGGTGAAGCTGAAGCGAACGATCGCCCTGCTGCAGTTTTTGACCATTCCGGAGAACTCCGACATGGTCGTTAACGAACTCTTGGCTTTCTTGCCGAATGTCGTTGGCGTCGAGCCCAACCCCGCTCTCCTGCCGTTCCACGAGTTCCTGCAAAGGGAAGCGAGTAAGACGAAATGGCTGTACACCTTCGATCTTCGGTTCAATGAGATCTACCGCCGAATGCTCGACCTCTATCTGAACGATGGAATTGACGAGGCGGAGTTCCTGGACTGGATGGAATCGAACATTAAGTCGGCCTCGGATACGGTGGTGCGGCGGATGGGTGTCGACCTGTCGAAGTTCGAAGCGAAGTGGCAAGAGAATGAAAAGCTTCGCCGGGCTCAGAGCGAACTACCCAACTAGGGCTCCGGCTCCCCTTCTCCTTTGCCGCGATGGTTGTGCGCGGGAGGGAGAAGGGGTCGGGGTATGAGGGTGCTTCGGAGATCGGCCCTGCTTGCATTCTTGGTGAAGAATTCTCTGTCCGAAGTTGGCTTTAGACTCGTCGGGAACCCTCAGTCCAGCCGCCTCTCCCAAAATCGGCACAAACATCCGATCTAGGAGAGGAGTTACGCCGGAACTAGCTCCATCGCTTCCTTCAACGCCATTCGCAGAGCCTGAATCGGCTGCTCGGCGTAGCGCTCGCCGCCGATCCAGTAGGTCGGCACGTTGAATACGCCACTCTTGTATGCCTCCTCGTCGAACGGTACGATCCGGTCGGCAAAGCGCCGCTCTTCGATCGCGCGGCGGAAGTCAGTGCGGTCGGTGATAATGCCCTGAGCAAGCCCGCTAAGGACGTCCACATTCCCAATCTCCCGGCCTTCTTCCCAGTAAGCCCGGTATAGAACATCAATCAGTTCATTTTGAACGCCCTCCCCCTTGGCGAACTCCACCGCTTCATGGGCGTTGTGAATTCGCATCTGCTTCGGACGGAGTACCGTCGGGCGCCCGATGCCTTGGGCGGCATAGGCAAGTTCCAGACGGGTCGGAGTCTTCGGACGCAGCGAAGCGACGGCGGGAAGAGCGGGTCCGGGTTCCGGCCATGGAATCGTGTCCGGATATAACTCATAGCCGATCCAATCGAACTGGAGGTCGCGAAACTCTCGCTTTAGATCGCATACTTGGAAGTAGGCGATCCAGCACCAGGGGCAGGTGAAATCATGGGCAACAGGGATGGTCATACACGCAACTCCGCGGCGGTCGTAATGATTTCATACGTCAAGCGCGCGGTGTTCACCAAATCCTCCCGAGAGATGAACTCATCGTGGGTGTGGATTTTGTCCATGCCGGTGGCGACGACAATCGTCGGCACGCCCTTGGCATTGTAAATGTTGGCATCCGAACCGCCAAGGGTGGTCCGGAGGAACGGGTTGAGGCCAAGGTTGCTCGAAGCCTGCATCGCCACGTGGACGACGGCCGAGTCGGCGGGAATGTCGTACGCCCCGTAATGCCGCTCGTGCTGGATCTTCACCTCGGCGCCCCAACGGGCGGCCGCTTGCTCGAAACGCTGAATCATATGGTCGATCTGCTCGTCCAACTCATCCACGCTCGTTGAGCGGGCTTCGCCCCGCAGCCGAAGGTTGGCGCACACGACGTTAACCGCGCTGCCGCCTTCGATGAGGCCGATGTTGGCCGTAGTCTCGGGACCGATACGCCCAAGTTTCATGCCATGAACGGCATCCGCCATCACTTGGATGGCGCTGATCCCCTTTTCCGGGTCCTTGCCAGAGTGGGCTGGCTTGCCGATGATCTCAATGTCGAGGCGATCGTGATAGGCCGTCTTCGTCACAAAACTGCCGACGGGAGGGCCAGTGTCGAGCACGTAGCCGAAGTCGAGGTTGTAGTCTTCGATCTTGAGCGCGTTCGCGCCTTTGAGGCCGATTTCCTCGGCAACGCTGAAGAGGAGAACCACGGTTCCATGAGGGGTGCCGGACTCCATGATCGCTTGGACCGCCTCGATGGCCGGGGCCATGCCGCCTTTGTCGTCCGCTCCGAGAATAGTGTCCGAAACCGAATGGAAGACTCCGTCCCGCTCGGCGATAACGAGGCCCTCGGTGGGTTCGACAGTGTCGAAGTGCGCGCTGAGGAAGATCCGTGGCGCGTTGGGGACGTTCCCGGGAAGAATGGCGATGAGATTGTTGGCTTTGCCCCCGATCGCTTCGCCAGCTTGGTCCTCTTCGACTTCGAGGCCGAGACCAATCAGGTGCTCCTTCACATAGGCAACGCTATCCTGCTCTTGCAGAGCGGGGGCGTTGATCAAGCAGAGCTTGGTGAAAAGGTCGACGAGTCGCTGCTCGTTAATCATGTTGCGCCAAGGTTACCGATTCTCTCTCGGACGAGGTTTTAGCTTAACCAACTTGCTGGCACCCTGCGGAACTTGCTGTCCAGGAAGCCTGGCCCTCAGAAAACCCGCTAGCGTCAACCGACGACTCAGGTCAGCAAACTTGTTTAACCGCAGAACGGGCCGCAGAAACGCAAACGCAGAAGGGTCTGCGGTATGCCCTTCTGCGTCTCTTTCTGCGAAGTCATTCCGCGCCCTCTGCGGTCAAAAAAGAGGATGCTAGCCGCCGCTCTTTAAGAAGGCATCGATGAACCGCTTGTAGGCGTCCGCGAATTCCTTCTCGTTGATGATAATCGAGGCTTTGGTTCGGACCTCGTTCATCTGCTTGCGGACATCGTTGCGGACACCGCCTCGGACGGCGAGCTGATCGCGGCGAATACGACGCTTCAGGTCGGCATCGAGTTGCTTGACGACTTCGGGATCGGCAGCGATGAGCTTGAACTTGACGCGCGTGTTCTTGGTGTCGTCGATGATCCAATCGGTCGTACCGCCGACCTTGATCTTGTCGATCTGGCGTCGAACGACGGGGGCGAGATCCTCGTAGGAACGCCTTCCAAACTCACCGCCGACAGCGGCACTCACATCAAGGCTGTAAGCCTTGGCGACTTCCTCGAAGGTCTTCCCGGCTTTCAAGTCGGTGTCGACCTTATTGGCGATTTCCTCCGTATTGACGGCAATGACTTTCAACGTGATTTGCTTGGGAATCGTGAACAGGATGATGTTCTTCGTGTAGAAATCCAGGATCTCGGCATCCGTGAAGGTGATGCCGCGTGAGATCAGCTTAAACTGCGCGAGGCCGAAGCGCACTTGGTACTCCAGCTCTTCCATCGTCCGGCCGCTGTCCGTCCACCCTTTCACATAGTTGGGGTCCATGCGGGTGCTATAGGCGATCTCATCTTTGACTTCCGCATCGCTGGGGTAAACGCCGAATTCTTTGGCTTGCTGCAGCACGAGGCGCTCGGTGACGAGCTGATCGATCGTGAGCAGTCCGGGAGGGGCCTGGGCAAAGCTCTGGCCGAACATTTTACCGACGCCGGGCAGGAATTCCATTCGCCGGTAATACTCTCCGGCCTTGATTTCTTCCCCGTTTACGGACAGGACGACCTTATTGGGATCGAGTTGGGCCGAGGCTACGGCGGAGACGGCGACGAGGATAGCAGCGATCGATAACTTCAAATTTCACTCCGAGCGGGATTGTTAACTCCCATCTTATAACGAATGACGAGCAAAAATGGGTGCCCGTCCTTTAGATTAGACCCGTCCAAGGGCCCATCACGCCCGAGAAAGCCCGCCTGACCTGTCTTGATACAACCTTGATATCGAGCGGGGTGACCTTGACACGGCCTTGACCAGGCTCTGTGAGACGCTATGGGATACCGTGTCACTCACAAAGCCGGCCCCGATTTTGCAAAGGCTCCGACGCATCGCCCTCGGAGCACCGATCCCAACTGCCCGCGAGAGTCATGAACGACTCTCACTTTTCCTCGGACTGCCCGTATTCGCTTCCGACGCCCTGTCATCGGCCGCTTACGCGACCGAGGCGATCGTCAGCATCCTGATTCTCTTCAGCCTAAGCGCGATGACGGCCCAGCCTGCGATCACGCTCGCGATTTGTCTGCTCTATGTAATCGTAGTGGTCTCCTACCAGCAGACTGTTCACGCCTATCCGACTGGCGGAGGATCTTACATTGTCGCCGCGGACAACTTGGGTGAAAAGCCGGCCGTCATCGCGGCCTCGGCGTTGCTCATCGACTATGTGCTCACCGTAGCGGTAAGTATTGCGGCGGGAGTCGCGGCCTTGGTCTCGGCATTCCCCAGCCTGCACTCCCTTCTCGTGCCTCTGAGCCTCGGATTCATCGCTTTGATCGCCTGGGCAAACTTGCGCGGCGTGAGAGAGTCGGGAATGCTCTTCGCGCTTCCCAGCTATGGATTCGTGCTCGGCATGGTCATCATGCTTATCATTGGCGTGGTTAAGGTCATCGGCTCGCCACACCCCGCCCAGACCGTTTTGGCTGAGCCCGGAGTGATCGGAAGTGAAGCCACATACCCGCTCATCTTTCTCATTTTGCGCTCCTTCTCGGCCGGCTGCGTCGCTCTTACCGGAGTGGAGGCGATCAGCAACGGCGTGCCCGCCTTTCGCGCTCCCGAATCCCGAAATGCGGCAACCAGCCTGCGATTGCTCGCGATCATGATGATCGCGATGTTCGTGGGCACGGGCTACCTGATCCAGTACCTGCCGAACATTTCCCTGTTCGCCACCGCGAACCCGGAGTATCGCACGGTCGTCTCGCAGATTGCAGCCTTCGTTTTCGGTAAAGGCAGCGTCGGTTTCTTCTTTATTCAGATGGCCACGGCTACGATTTTGATCCTGGCCGCAAACACCGCCTTTGCCGACTTTCCTCGCCTCTCCAGCATCCTCGCCCGCGATGGCTACTTGCCCCGACCTTTGGCGCGCCAAGGCGATCGCCTCGTCTTCCAGAACGGCATCGTGGTGCTGGCAATCTGCGCGGTGGCCCTTATCTGGTACTTCCATGGCGAACTCGACCTTCTGCTCCCGCTCTATGCGGTCGGCGTGTTTACCGCGTTCACGGTCTCGCAGTCTGGAATGGTCAAGCATTGGCTGAAAGACAAAGCGAAGGGGTGGACCGGGCGTATCGCGATCAACGGCTTGGGAGCTGTTTGCACGGGCCTGGTAGCCCTCGTGATTCTCACCACAAAGTTCACCGAAGGCGCCTGGATCGTTCTCGTCATCGTGACAATCTCCTCGACCGTGTTGCTAGCTATCAAGCGGCGGTACAAAGCCATCGCGGACCAGCTCGCGGTGGAAACCGCCGCTCCAGCTCGTGCGCTTTCCCAAACCGCGATCGTCCTGGTCCCGCGACTACATCGCGGAATTCTCAAAGCCGTCCAATACGGTCAAACGATGACCACGGAGGTTCGCGGGCTCCATGTGACGCTCGACCGAAGGAACGTCCCCCTATTGACCAGGGAGTGGGAGAAATACGCTCCGGACGTGCCCTTGGTCGTCATCGAATCACCTTACCGATCGCTGCTTGAGCCGCTACTGGAATACATCGACGCTCTCCTTGAGGAAGACGATCAACGCATCGTGACCGTGATCGTGCCCGAGGCCGTGGCCACAAGGTGGTTCCACCGCCTGCTTCAGGAGAACGTGGCCCAGCAGTTGAAGCACGCCCTTGGCAAGCGAAGAAACGTCGTTGTCGCCAATGTCCGATACTTCCTCAACTAGAGCTATGCTTGAAGGTAGCGATGACCCGAGAGGCACATTGGCGAGATTACGGACTGGCGATCGTGGTGACGATTCTGGCGACCGGATTGGGGGCGATCATCGCCCCCTATATTCACCTTCCCAATCTGGCCATGATCTACTTGCTGGGCGTTGCCTTCGTGGCCAGCAGGACCACCCCAAAGCCGGCGATCCTCGCTTCCATTCTCGGAGTCGCCGCCTTCGATTTCATGTTCGTGCCGCCGACGGGCACCTTTACCGTCGCGCAAGTAGAGTACATCTTCACCTTTGCTGTGATGCTGGTGGTCAGCATCATGATCAGCACGCTGCGGGTTCGGTTACGCGAACAATCGGAAACATCGGAGAAGGCTGAGATTGAGGCCCAGGTAGAGAAGACGCGGGCGAATCTCCTCAGCGGCGTCTCCCACGATCTAAGAACTCCCCTCTCTTCCATCGAGGGCTCGGCGGAAGCCCTCTTAAAGCAGCCCGAACTTTCGGCCCAAAGTCGTCAGCTTGCGGGCACGATTCAAGAGGAATCCGTGCGCATGTCCAAGCAGGTTCGAAATCTCCTGGACATGACCAGGATGTCCGGTCGCATCGATCTGGACTTCGATTGGTACGGCATCGATGAGTTACTCGCCAATGCCATTCTTCGCACGGAACCCTTGCTGGCGAAGCGAGTCCAACTGCGC
>JBKJIP010000315.1:0-3004 GCA_046598515.1 Fimbriimonadaceae bacterium
CTTATTTCCGCTCTTTCCGTTGTAGCTGTGGCCGCCAATGCCCAGAGCTTCAGCGAGAGCTTTGACACTGGACCCACCGGCTTTATCGGTGGCGCAAACACGACCTTCGGCAACACCGCTGGTGGCAACGCGATGGCGTTTGCTTCCGGTACGTGGCACGCTCGAAACATGAGCACTCCCGTCGGCTCGACCGGCTGGTTCAACAATAACGGCGTGTTCGCCACCCACAGCGGTGCCGGTCAGCTCAACGCCAACTTCAATAACACGACGGGCGCTAACACGATCGACAACTACATGATGTCGCCGGTTCGCACGTTCAGCGCTGGCGATAAGATCAGCTTCTGGACCCGCACGGTTGACAGCCCCTTCTTCCCGGATCGTTTGTTCCTGAAGCTCAGCACGTCTGGCGCCAGCGTCAATGCTGCTGACTTCACGCAGAACCTGCTCCAGGTTAACAACGGTCTCACGACCGCCGGTTACCCGAACGTCTACACGCAGTTCAGCGTCACGCTGGCTACGGGTGGCACGGGCCGCTTCGCGTTCAACTACAACGTTCCGCAGGGTGGACCTTCCGGTGCCAACAGCGACTTCATCGGTATCGATGATGTCCAGTACACCGCGGTTCCGGAGCCGGCTTCCATGGCCGTCCTCGGCCTCGGTATTGCCGCTCTTCTCCGCCGCCGCCGCAAGTAAATCTGCAGCGACGAAAGTCGAAGAACTTGGAAGCCTCGCCCTTTATGGGTGAGGCTTCTTTGTTTATGCTTGTGCGCATCTTTCGCCTCCCCTCTCCTTGATCGGATGTTCGTGCCGATTAGGGAGAGGGGCAGGGGGTGAGGGTTCCGGAACTCCCTTATCCATGGATTGACATATGCGTTTCCCCCTCCCCAACGGTTCCCCCGCGAGCACAATCATCTCGCAGAGGAACCAGGACATACGCGCAGGTTGGCACCTTCGCAGTAAAGCTTTTTGGGGGCTAAAAAACCGTTCGCAATTCCCGAAACCCCAAAACCAGAGAAAAAGATTTGAGTTCAAAAGGTCAGTCCGGGTATCCTAAATTGGCGTCCGGAACCGGGCTCCGCAAAGCCCTTCCATGAAGCAAATTCTCCAGAACCTGAGCAACGGGAACACCGAGCTCGCCGAAGTCCCTTGCCCGCAGGTCCGCAGCGGCGGCCTCCTGATCCGCTCCACCCGCACCCTCGTCTCCGCCGGAACCGAGCGTATGCTCGTCGAATTCGGCAAGGCAAGCATGATCGAGAAAGCGCGCCAGCAGCCCGAAAAGGTCAAACAGGTTCTCGATAAGATCAAGACGGATGGTCTGTTCCAAACCCTGGATGCCGTCAAGAGCAAGCTCGATCAGCCGCTTCCCTTGGGATACTGCAATGCCGGCGTGGTCATGGAAGTTGGAAAGGGCGTTACTGATTTTCAACCCGGAGATCGGGTGGTTTCCAATGGTGGACATGCCGAGGTCGTTTCGGTCGGTCAGAACCTGTGCGCGAAGATTCCAGACGGCGTCTCGGACGAGGAAGCCGCCTTCACGGTCCTGGCCAGCATTGGCCTGCAGGGTATCCGCCTTTTGAACCCCACCCTCGGCGAGAGCATCGTCGTTACCGGCGCCGGCCTCATCGGCCTTATGTGCGTTCAGATGCTTCGCGCGAACGGCTGCCGAGTACTCGCCATCGATTTTGATTCGAACAAGCTCGCCATGGCCAAACTGTACGGGGCCGAGACTTGCGACCTCAGCCAAGGCGGCGATCCTGAGCAGGCGGCCGAAGTTTTCAGTCGGGGTAAGGGCGTCGACGGTGTTATCATCACCGCCAGCACGAAGAGCAACGACCCGATGACCCAAGCCGCGCACATGTGCCGCAAGCGGGGCCGGATCATTCTCGTGGGCGTTACTGGATTGGAACTCAGCCGCGCCGACTTCTACGAGAAGGAATTGTCGTTCCAGGTGTCTTGTTCTTACGGCCCGGGCCGTTACGATCCGACCTACGAGGAGAAGGGCCAAGATTATCCGCTCCCGTTCGTTCGCTGGACCGAGCAACGCAACTTCGAAGCTTGCCTCGACCTTATGGCGAGCGGCCAGATCGACGTCAAACCGCTCATTTCCCACCGTTTCAAGATCGCGGACGGCGAATCCGCCTATGCCAAGCTTACAGCCGAGAAAGCCGCCCTCGGCATTGTGCTCGAATACGACGCCGATAAACCCGAGGAAGAGATTCGGGGCGCTTTCGCGAAAATTTCGGACGTGGTCGCCAAGGCGGAAGCGCCGAGCGTGAGCGTTATCGGGGCGGGCAACTACGCCGGCCGCATGCTGATCCCGGCCTTTCATAAGAGCGGTGCTCATATGCAGGCCGTGGCCAGCAGCGGCGGCGTGACGGCCCAGCACTTCGCCAAAAAGTTCGGATTCGCGCAAGCCACGACGGATACGACCGCCCTCATTAACGACAGCGCCTGCAATGCGGTGGCAATCGCCACCCGCCATAACACGCACGCCCGCTTCGTCACGGAGGCCCTCAACGCCGGCAAGCATGTCTTCTGCGAAAAGCCGATTTGTCTCACCGACTACGAACTCGATGAAATCGTCGATGCCTACGAGCGCACGCGCAAGATCGTAATGGTCGGCTACAACCGTCGATTCGCCCCCCACATCGTCAAGATGAAGCAACTCCTGGAAGGCTCCAGCGATGCGAAGGGTCTGGTTATGACGGTGAACGCGGGCGCGATCCCGGCCAATCACTGGACGCAGGATCCGGATGTCGGCGGCGGACGCTTCATCGGTGAAGGGTGCCACTTCGTGGACCTGCTCCGCTTCCTGGTCGGCAAGCCGATCACAGGCGTTCAGGCGATGATGTTCGGCCCCAATGCCGCATCGCCCGTCAAGACGGATAAGTGCGTCGTCACCCTCGGCTTCGCCGACGGCTCCGTCGGCACGATCCAATATTTGGCCAACGGTCATAGTTCCTTCCCCAAGGAGCGGCTAGAGGTCTTCTGCGGCGAGCGCGTC
>JBKJIP010000345.1:0-4551 GCA_046598515.1 Fimbriimonadaceae bacterium
TCTGAATCGCTTCGGCTTTCTTGTTCTGCTTCTCGAGCACGATCGCCAAGTTGTTATAGGCTTGGACGAATCTTGCGTTCGATCCGATAGCGCGCCGGAAGGCACTTTCGGCTTCCATTGTGCGACCGGCATTAAGGTGAATCAGGCCAATACCGTTGAGTGAATCAGCGTTGGTTTTGTCCGTCGTCAAGATCGTGCGCCAGTTCTGCTCGGCGCCGGCCTTGTCGCCGGTGATCCACAGTGCATTGGCGAGGCTGACACGGATGTCGTTGCGACCCGGCTCATCCTTCAGGATTTCTTTCCAAAGTCGCATCGAAAGATCGAAGTCGCTGTTTTTGGCGGAAGCGGCGGCGAGATTCAGCTTGAGATCGCGGCTCGTCGGGTTCGCGCCGAGAGCTTTTTCGAACTGCGTCTGCGCTTCCTCGTAGCGACCTTTTCGGAAGTAGATCAGGCCGAGGTTGTTCATCGCATCGATGTCGGTCGGATCGACGCCGAGCGCCTTGTTGTAGGCCTCTTCCGCGCCGGCCGTGTTGCCCTGCTGCTCACGCAGCACACCGAGGTTGAACCAGAAGCCTTTCGTGGTGGAAAGGGCGTCTTGGCTCACTTCGTAAATCTTGGCGGCATCCTGAGGGCGGTTTGTCTTGCCGTACGCATCGGCCAAGTTCAGCGCGAGAGTGCCGTCTTGAGCGTTCGCGGCATAAGCCTTCTCAAGATAGGGGATCGCATCGCCATAGCGGCGGATTCGGGAAAGACCCATGCCGGCGTTGCGGGCGAAGGTCAGGTTATCCGGTCGCATGTCGGCGGCTTTCTTGAAGGAAGCGGCGGAGCCTTCGTAGCTCTTTTGGCGCTCTTGAGCGACGCCCAGGTTGTTGTAGATAAAGGGATCGTCCGGCTTGACGTTGATGCCCTTCTTGTACGAAGTAACGGCATCGTCCAGCTTATCTTGGCGCAGATAGATGTTGCCGAGGTTGTACCAACCCTCGTACATGTTCGGATCTTTATCCGTGAGCTTTTTGTAGCAATCGGCGGCATCGTTGTCGCGACCGGTCTTCTGATAGGCATTGCCGAGATTATTCAGAAGGTCGGCGGTATCGCCTTTCTTAACTCGGGCCTTTTCGAGGAGGGGGACAGCTTCGGTGGCCTTGTCAGCGCGGAGATAGAGGAATCCGAGCCAGGAGAGGACATCGAGATGCTCGGCGTTCTGAGCGTGAAGTTCCTCGAAGGCCTGAGTTGCGCCCGATGCGTTGCCATCGCGATACAACTGCGCGGCGGCGAGCACCTTCTTCTGGTACTCGACGTCCGCCTGCGTCGCCGTTTGGGCAAATCCACTGGCGACGGCGGAAACCATCGCTAAGAAAACAAATGTGCGTTTCATCAAATTCTCTGCAAACTGGTCGAACAAAGCCGGCTCATGAGCCCATAAGCGAAGGTATCGAGCCTTCGTACAGTGCTTCTACTTCCCTTACGCTTAAATCGATCTGATCGCCTATTACGAGACGCTCCGAAGTGTCGCAAGTTCCCAGCACTGAGAATTGTAACCCGCTTTCAATCGCCAAAGACTGCAACGTTTGCCGGTTTTGTTCATATAAGGAGACGATCACACGACCCGGGAATTCCGCAAAAAGATGTCCACATCCTGACAAATTTGCCTGAAGTCCCATTTTCCCGGCGATCGCCATCTCGGCAAGAGCCACCGGCAAGCCACCTTCAGCCGAGTCATGAGCGGCTTCGATGAGCTTTTTGCTCACTCCGCAGACGAGAAACTCGCAAAGTCTTTTCTCGGCGGCAACGTCAGGAGCAACGGGAATTCCATCTTCCATGCCGTGAACGACGGCTAAGAACTCCGAGGCTCCGATACCGTCGCCCTCTCCGGTGGGCGTGCTCACCAGAGCGAGGGTTGAGCCCGCCTTCGGAGCCATCCCGATCCGGTCATTGACATCATCTAGTACGCCCATCATTCCGATTAGCGGAGTCGGCAGCACCTCGCCGAGCTCGCTCTCGTTGTAGAAACTCACGTTGCCGCTTATGACAGGTGTTCCCATCGTTTCACAGGCATCGGCGATACCGCGGACGCTTTCCTTGAACTGCCAGTAGACGTGCGGGCGCTGGGGGTTGCCATAGTTTAAGCCGTCGGTTACGGCCGTTGGCCGAGCACCCGTACACGCCACGTTTCGGGCCGCTTCGCAGACTGCCAACTGACCGCCCGCATAGGGGTCGAAGTAGATCTGCCGGCCATTGCCGTCCAGTTTCACGGCGATGCCCTTCTTGGAGCCTCGAATCATCAGCACGGCGGCGTCGCCCTGGCCGGGGTGGAGGACGGTTTGAGTTTGCACCGATTGGTCGTACTGCTGATAAACCCATCGCTTGGAGGCGATGTTGGGAGCGGCCATCAGCTTCTTCAGTGCCTCATTGAAATCGACGGCAGGCAGCTTGGAACTATCGAATTGCTTTGCCTTGAGATGATATTCCGGCACCTCGAATTCGGGCGTGTAAGTCGGACAATGGTCGGTGAGCAGATGAGCGTCTACGTGGGCCTCGACCTGACCGTGCCGCTTGACCACCGTTTCGCCACTATCGTTTACCCAGCCGATAATCTCGGCACGAAGGCCCCATTTGCGGAAGACGTCGAGCACTTCCTGCTCGCGGCCGAGTTGGGCCACGGCGAGCATCCGTTCTTGGCTCTCGCTGAGCATTAGCTCGTAACCGGACATGTCGCTTTCCCGCATCGGGACCTTGTCGAGGTCGATCTCCATCCCGACATCGCCTTGGCTGGACATTTCGATTGTCGAGCAGGTTAGGCCCGCCGCCCCCATGTCCTGGATGGCCACAATCGCCCCGGTTTGGAGGGCCTCCAGAGTGGCCTCTATCAAGAGTTTCTCAGCGAAGGGATCGCCGATCTGGACGTTTGGCCGCTTGGCTTCCGACTCTTCATCCAGCGCCTCGCTGGCAAAGGTCGCGCCGTGGATGCCGTCCTTGCCCGTGGCCGACCCGATGTAGATGACTGGATTACCCGCGCCGCTGGCGGCGGCAGTCGTGATCTCGTCGATTTTCACCACGCCGACGCACATGGCGTTCACGAGGGGATTGCCCGAGTAGCGGGGATGGAAGTTGACTTCGCCGGCGACGGTGGGGACGCCCACGCAGTTGCCGTATCCGGCGATGCCGGCCACGACGTGCTCAAAGAGATAGCGGTTGCGCTGGGCAATAGGATCTTCGCCCTCGATTGGGCCGAAGCGCAGGGAGTTGAGGGCAGCGATCGGCCGCGCACCCATGGTCAGAATGTCGCGGATGATGCCGCCGACCCCGGTGGCCGCGCCTTGGTAAGGCTCTACGGCGGATGGGTGATTGTGCGACTCGACCTTCATGGTGATTCCGAGTCCGTCGCCGATTTCGACGATGCCGGCGTTCTCCAATCCCGAGCCTTCGATTGCTTCTTTGTATTTCTTGAAGAGGGCGAGCACCGGGCGGGAGTATTTATAACCACAGTGCTCACTCCACATCACCGCGAACATTCCGAGTTCGGTCAGCGAAGGCTCGCGGCCCATCAAGTCGAGAATTCGACTGTATTCGAACTCATTCAGACCCATGGACGTGTAGACTTCAGGGGTGATCGTGGGCATACGTAGATTATGGATTCTGGGGGCTCTGTTTGGCCTGACGATCCTGGCCGGTTGCTCCTCGAAATATGCAGGCACTTACGAGGGTCACCAGCCTCAGCCCGGTGCTTCCGCATCCTTTGCCGGAACCCTCGAGAAGATTCAGCTCGTGCTTAAACCGACTGGTCAGTTCGTTTACATTCGTATGGGCTTCCCATGGGAAGGCGAATGGTCGGAGGATGGGGGGCGCATTAAGCTGATCATCGATTCCGCGATGAACCGGGACGCTTCCCCACTCTCGGGACTTGGCCCCGGAATTCCGATCTTGGAGCCGAAGGAAGATGGGACCTTGATCCTTCATGACGCCTTTACGAAAGATGGTCCCGGCGTGGTCCTGACCAAAAGCCAAGCGAAGAAACTCTGAGGCAAAATCACCTCAGCTATGGACATTCGCGATCTTTGGGATTTCAACGATCCCGCCGGCACCGAGACCAAGTTTCGAAACGTACTTCAGACGACCTCTGACCCAGACACACAGTTGCTTCTGAAGACCCAGATCGCGCGAACTTTGGGACTTCAGAAGAAGTTTCCCGAGGCTTTGGCCCAGCTCGAGGAGGTCGACGCGGAAATCTTGCTGAATCCAGCCACGAGCGCGATGACCAAAGCCTATGCCGCCATGGAGCGCGGTCGGACACTCCGCTCGAGCGGGGATAAGGAGGGTGCCAAGCCACATTTCGATACCGCCCGAGCTTTGGCGATTGGTATCCCGGATGTCCTCATCGATGCCATCCATATGCAGGCGATCGTAGCCGAGGGAGACGAAGCGCTCCGCCTCAACATGGAGGCGATCGGTATCGCCCGCGCCGCGGATGACCCCCGAGCCCGGAAGTGGCTGGGATCGCTCTTGAACAATACAGCTTGGTCTTATCACGACAAGGGTCTCCATGAGCTGGCC
>JBKJIP010000403.1:0-5505 GCA_046598515.1 Fimbriimonadaceae bacterium
CGAGAGCATGGAGTGATCCGCGAACCGCTCATTCGCGACAGCCGCGTTTCGCTGACGAGCCGCGATCCAGCCATCGAGCTTTCGAAGCTGGATTCGGCCGATGGCGGATTGCATTTCGGTCAAGCGCCAGTTTGAGCCGATACCCTCGTTAACCCAGCGGTATCCGGGCGGGTGCTGGCGGTTGTAGACGGCGTCGTACGACTTGCCGTGATCCTTGTAGGACCACATTTTCGCCCAGTATTCATCGTCGTCCACCGTCATCATGCCGCCTTCGCCGCCGAGGGTCATGATCTTGTCTTGACAGAACGACCAAGAGTTGATGTCGCCGAAGCTTCCGACCTTCTGACCATGAATCGAAGCGCCGTGAGCCTGGGCGCAATCTTCGATGACTTTGATGCCACGAGCGCGAGCCAACTCCATGATGGGCGCCATTTCGCAAGGTAGGCCGCCAATGTGAACGGGAATGACCGCTTTGGTGCGGGAAGTGATCATTGGCTCGATTGTTTCCGCGGAAAGGTTGCCGGAAACGGGGTCGATGTCGGCAAAAATGGGGGTGCCGCCGCGGACCATGACCGCCGTCGCCGTCGCCATAAAGGTTCGAGGCGGAATGATGACCTCATCGCCGGGGCCGACGCCAAGGGCGACGAGGGCGAGTTCGAGGGTCAGCGTGCCGTTGGTGATCGCGATCCCATGCTTCGTTCCGGTGTAAGCCGCAAATTCCTTTTCAAACTCTCGGCCAACCGTGTTGGTCCAGTAGTTGACTTTGCCCGACGCGAGAACGTCGGCGACGGCTTGAATCTCATCGGGGGCGAAGTACGGCCAGCTCGGAAACTGAACCTTGGTCGCGGTGGGCGCGCTCATCACCTAGATTATGGTCGACCCATATAGAGTGCGGCGCTCCCGCGCCGCTTTTTCTGCGCGAGCTTGCCGCGCTGCGAGGTCTAGGAAAATTTCGATAGACCCTCGCAGCGTGGCGCACCACGCAGGAAAGCGCCGAGGGAGCGGCGCACTCTATATCTTTACTTCAGCCGAGAAGCGGCTTCGGTGCTTTCCCAGGGGAAAGAGGCGTTGCCGAAGTGACCGTTCTTGGCCGTCGGCAGGTAGATCGGGCGACGGAGGTCGAGGTGCTCGATGATGCCCTTGGGGGACATATCGAAGGCGCCCATAACCCGCTTCTCGATCTCGGCCGTGTCGATCTTCTCCGTGCCGAATGTCTCGATGTTGATCGAAACCGGCTGGGCGACGCCGATGGCGTAGGCCAAAGCGACCTGAGCCTTATCGGCAAGGCCGGCGGCGACGATGCACTTGGCTACGTGGCGAGCCATATAAGCCGCGGAGCGGTCGACCTTGGTCGGGTCCTTGCCGCTGAACGCGCCGCCACCATGGGGGCACATGCCGCCGTAGGTGTCGACGATGATCTTGCGGCCGGTTACGCCCGTGTCGGCCTGAGGGCCGCCGATGACGAAGATGCCGGTCGGGTTGATGTGATACGTGATGTCGTCGCTGCCGTACTGCTCATACTCGGTAAGCACGGGCTGGACGATGTGCTGCTTGACGACTTCCTTGACCGCGTCATGGGTCAGGGATGGCGCATGCTGAGCGGAGACGACGATCGTGTCGATCTTCGTCGGTCGCCCATTCTCGTAGATAACGGAGACTTGGCTCTTCACGTCGGGGCGCAGGCCGAGCGACGGATGTTTGCGGCGCACTTCGCTGGCGCGGCGGACGAGCGCATGGGCGATGGAGATCGGCAACGGCATAAGCTCCTGCGTCTCATTCGCGGCCATGCCAAACATCATGCCCTGGTCGCCGGCACCCCCGGTGTCGACGCCAACCGCGATATCCGGAGACTGCTCCTGGATCGCGACCATGACGCCGCAGGTGCTGCCATCGAAGCCAAGCTCGGTGTCGGTGTAACCGACTTCATTGATCGTACGCCGAACGATGTCCGCGACATCGATATAGCCGTCAACCGTGACTTCGCCCGCTACCACAGCGAGACCGCGGGTCAACAGGGTCTCAATCGCGACGCGCGCTTTCGCATCTTGGCGAAGGCACTCGTCGAGTAGAGCGTCGGAAATCTGATCGGCTAGTTTATCGGGATGTCCCTCCGAGACCGATTCGGAGGTGAAAATTTGTGTTTTGCTCATCTCGCCAAGGGCAGATGGTACCCGCAGGGGGGGGGTCGGGAACCCGGTTTCGGATACGGGTTTAGGTCATCACACTCGCCGACATGTCAATTTCAGGACACTTTTAGAGGATGTCGCCGCGTCTGGGAGTTCAAGATGTCCGAGCAACCTCCGCTGATACCGCCGCAGCCACCCCAGGATTACGGTCCCTACTACCGTGGCACGGGACCGACCAACTTGGATCCAGAGAAGCTTCGCTTGCTCAAAGATGGCTACTTCGGATTAAACATGGTCTTCCTGCTGAACGTGGCTTTCGCGATTGGAAGCAATGTCATCTTTAGGGGCTTAGCCGTGGAGCCCGCGGTGGGACTAGGCTTCCTTGCGGTCTTTCTCATCACAATCGGTGCCCTAACCTATCCCTCGAACAAGAAAATCGGCACGGCATTGGGCTGGGAACCGAGCGGGGCGATTCTTGCCTCGATCTTGATGGGACTGTTCGCCTGGATCTGTTGCGGTGCCTTTGGCTACATGATCATGCAAAACAAGGCGTTGCGGGGAATGAAAGATTACGGCATCAGTGCCGGTGCCTTCGGGCTTAAGAAGAAGGTCGTCGAGCAGCGTATTGCGGAACTAGAGATGGGGCAGCAATATCAAAACATGCCGCCCATGAGCTAGTTGATTCTTATCTCGGTTTCCAGACAACCCGATCCACCGAACCGGTCAAAACCCGAGGTTGAGTCCATGCCGACGGTGTCAAGGTAAATCGTGCTCGCAGCTTGAGCGTTCCCGGCTCAACATACCGAGCGGGATTCACCGGGTTCAGGACGACCGTAGTGTCGACGGTCGTCGACGCCCGGGTGTCCAGCTTCACGAAAGCATTCGCAACAAAATCGAAGAGCTCGATATCCTGCGTGAATGATCCATTTGCTTGAGATTCGATATGAAAGGCGTTCGTTGCGGGGTTCGAGAGTGAGGATGTCGCCTCGAAAACAGCTTGGTAGACGGTGTTGAAACGTCCGCCGGACGTCCAGTTGTCGTTACGCCACGTGACCTTCTGATCGTCGCTCAAAGCGAGCTGAGGCAGACCACCGGAGACCGGCTGTCCGGTGACAACAACATAGGAACTCGGCGAAATCGCCTCCGGAATCACATTTGCGATTAAGGGAATCACGACGGGTGCGACTCCGGGCGTGGGCGAGTTAACTGTCAGGGTTCCGTTCTGGCTCCCCAGGGTTGCGGTTTGGCTGCCAATCGAGTGGGCATTCTGCCCGCCGCCCGCGACGTCGATGAAGGTCCCGGCCGGCGCGGTAAAGCCACTCGATGCCGTCAACGTGTAGTTTAGGTCGGCGATTCCGGTTCGCCAAAGGGTCGTGCTGACGCCGTTCGCGACGTCCAAATTCAGCGTCGGACTCGTGCCCTGCACGACATTTCCGAAGTTCAACGAACCGGGCGCCGCTTGGATTTCGGCCGGAACCCGAAGGTCGAGGAAAACGGGGAGGTGGCCGCCCGCCGTCGTCGCGGCATTGATCAGGGCTTGGGCGATGACCGGCCCCACCATCTCATTGTTCGTGGTGCGAAGCTGCTGATCGAAGCTCCCACCGTCGTTGCCCCAGGCGCGATAACTGTGATTCGGGTCGTTCCAAGTGTTCGTTGCGTAAGGAGTTCCGAACTGGCCGATATACTCGAAACCGGTCCCGTCGATTAGGGTGCCACTCAGCATCATAAAGTCGAAGCGACTATCCATTCCGCCAGCGCCGCTCGGATCCTGCGTGTGGACATAGCGAAAGGCCGAATTCGCGTTCCATTCTCCGTTCGTGGAAATCGGGTCGAAGAAACGCCCCGCGTTGTTTCCTTCGCTGGCAACAAGTTTCGAAAAAGCCCGATCTGAGCTTCGGTACGTGTTGAAATCTCCGCCCAGCATGAATCCGGCAAAGCCAGAGAGCCCTTGAGCATTGGCGCGGATGAGATTGGCTTCCGCCAAACGTCGATCTTCATCCTCCGTTGAGTCTCCCGATTTCATGTGAGAGCTATAAAGGGCCAGCTTGGGGCCAAGTCCGAAATAGCCGTTGAGGCTGATGTCATAGCGGCGGATATCGCGTGGGGGCAAGGGCGCACCGCCTCCGGTCGCGATGGTTGTTGTCCCGAGAAACTCGAGGCGATCCGTACGATAGAAGAAAGCGCTGTCGGTGTCGGGGCCATTTAGAAATGCGGCAGCGGCCCAGTTCCCGGAACTGCCGGGGGCGGTGTTGAGAGCGCTCAGGAAGGCGGTGACCCCGGCCTGACTTAGAAATTCTTGGCCAATGATCGCGTCAGGATTCATCGACCGGCCCTGAAATGAGGCGAAAACCGCGGCTTGGATATCGGCCGTACGGCCCCCGCTGTAGTTGGAGATATTCCAAGTTGCCACTCGGAGCTGGGCTCCGGAAAGGGCGGAAAGACCACAAAGCAAAGTGGCGGCAACCAAGCGTCGTCGCATGAATTTGAAGGTACCCCGCGTCCATGTTAAGGGTGACTCACGAATTACCAGGATTATCGGGCCCGTTTTAGCGTTACTGATCGGCTTCCATAACGTAACATACTTTGATGATCACCGCCGCCGCGCTCGCCCTCACGTTGCAGGGCAATGCCTATCTTCAGTTCACGCCGGGCGAAACACTCGTCTACAGAGAGAATTTCGCAGTGACGCAAATCGTCGGGAATACCTCGATGTCGGCCGAAGGCAGCCGAACCCAAACCCTGCGCGTGAAGGAATTCAAGAACGGTCGCGCGATCATGGACAGCGTCTTCTCGGCTATCGCCGCTAGGTCGGTATCTTCCGGATCGGAAAAACTCGCCGCGAATCTGAAGACTTGGATCGACCGAGACAACGCGGAGCAATGGGTGAATACCCGTGGCTTCGTCGAGCGCGGAAGCTATCCGGTCGGCACACGCCCGTTCTTCGGCTTCAATGTTCCGGCCCACAAGGATTCTATCCCGGAGAAATGGTCAATCAAGATGCTGCCCCCAATCGGTCTCGATCGCACCTTCGATCACAAATACTCCATCGACACGACTTCCCGCGACCCGGCCATCAGGTTCACCGGAACCGGCAAGGACAAGGAAACCACGGTTATCGTGAACGGCCGCGTCGTCTTCGGCGGCGGCAAAATCGAGAGCAGTCGGATTGAGACGGAAGTGGTCGACTCCGAGTCGACGATCAAAGTCGTCTACACCGCCCAGCGCGACCGGTAGATCAGTCTTCCTTCTAACTGGGCGACAACTCCGAATCTCCCCCTCCCCAACGGTTCCCCCTCAAGCACGAACATCTTGAAGGGGAACCAGGGCATTCATTGCGAGTGCACACCTGGATTCTCCAAGAGCCCAGTGCATTTCTGTG
>JBKJIP010000040.1:0-4101 GCA_046598515.1 Fimbriimonadaceae bacterium
AGCATCAAGTTATGATCGAGGCCGTGGAAAACCATATGCCCGAAGTCATCGTCATCGATGAGATCGGCAACGAATCCGAAGCCACCGCCGCCCGTACAATCGCCGAGCGCGGCGTTCAACTCGTCGGCACCGCCCACGGTCAGACGCTCGAGAACCTGATGCTGAACCCGTCTTTGGCGGACTTGATCGGCGGCATCCAAGCCGTAACCCTTTCCGACGACGAAGCCCGCCGCCGCGGAACCCAGAAAACGGTCCTGGAGCGCAAGGCTCCCCCCACCTTCGACGTCGTCATCGAACTCCTCGACTACGATCGGCTGGCTGTTCACGGCAATGTCCAGAAAACGGTAGACCTCATCCTGCGCGGCATTCAGCCCAAGCCCGAAATCCGGGTTCGAACTGGTGCGGGTCAAGTCGAGGTCGTTCAAGAAGAAGAATCGCGCGAGATCAACGATCCCGGCTTCAACGAGAAGTTCCCCGCCCTCGCCCGCCGGCCCCAACCCGCCGAAGCCGAAGCAAAGGTCGAACCACGGTCGACCGCTGGGCTCATCCGGATCTATCCCTACGGCATCGCCCGCACCCGCCTCGAACGGGCCATCCGCGAAAAGAAAGCCCCCGCGTTCGTCACGACCGACATCAACCAAGCGGACGCCATCATGGCGATCCGCTCCACCTATCAGAATCGCCCCAAGAAACTGAGAGACGGCGCGGGCAAGGCAATCCCCGCGGTGGTGATTAAGTCCAACACGTTCTCGCAAATCGCGACGGCTCTGGACGACATCCTGAAGCAAACCGGCGAGCCTGCCGACACCGAAGCCCGAGCGATGGATGAAGTTCTGAAAGCGATCGACATCGTGATGCAAACCGGAAAGGCCTTCGAAGTGACGCCCCAGTCGGCACCGCTCCGCAAGATGCAGCACCAAGTCGCCGAGGCCCGACGACTCGCGAGCGAGGCCGTTGGCGAGGAACCGAATCGAAGGATCAGAATTCTGCCGACCCGAGCCGGCTAGTTAAATGCTGCTGACCGCGCCGCTGGCGCGGATGGCTTCGTACTCTTCGAGGGCACGACCGGTGCCAACGACCACGCAGTTCAGTGCGTTGTCGGCCACCCGAACGGGAATATCCGTGACACGGTGGAGAAGCTGATCTAAACCGCGGAGCAGGGCCCCACCGCCCGTGAGGGTGATGCCTCGCTCGATGATATCGGAGCTGAGTTCGGGAGGCGTTTCTTCAAGGACGTTGCAGAGCTTCTCGGCAATCTGCCGAATGGGCTCGGTGAGGGCGTCCCGGATCTCTTCGCTTGCGATCTCGACCGTCTTCGGAAGGCCCGCGATCATGTCGCGGCCACGCACTTCCATGCGAAGTTCAGGGTCGAGGGGATACGCCGATCCGATTTTGATCTTGATCTCTTCAGCCGTAGGCTCGCCGATCAAAAGATTGTAGGCGTTCCGCATGTGGCGCACGATCGCCTCATCCATCTTGTTGCCACCGACCCGCAAGGAGTGGGATAGAACAATGCCGCCCAAAGAGATAACCGCGATATCAGTCGTACCGCCGCCGATATCGATCACCATATTTCCGCCCGGAGAGGCGATGGGCAGGCCCGCGCCGATCGCGGCCGCCATGGGCTCCTCGATCGTCATCGCTTCCCCCGCGCCCGCTTCTCGGGCGGCGAGAACCACGGCTCGGCGCTCGACGTTCGTGACGCCCGACGGGACACAGATCAGAACCTTCGGGTGAAAAATGCGCCGTTTGCCGCAGACCTTGTCGAAGATGTACTCGAGCATCTTCAGGGTCGTCGTATAGTCCGCGATAACTCCGTCCTTCAAGGGGCGGATCGCCGTGATGTTCCCCGGAGTTCGGCCGAGCATGTCGCGCGCCTCATTACCCACGGCAAGGACTTTGCCGTGGGTGTTGATGGCGACGACGGTGGGCTCATTCATGACAACTCCCTTGCCTCGGACAAAAACCAAAAGGTTTGCCGTGCCAAGGTCGATGCCAATTTCCGGGATCAATCTCAACTAAGGGCCGATCTCCGTATCCGCGGTCATGGAGTGCCGCGTGATACGTCCACCCAGTTGGGCAAAGGTCTCTTCGAGGTTTTCGTAGCCGCGGTCGATAAAGTGGACGTTCTTGATGTAGGTATCGCCCTCGGCGGCAAGGCCGGCCAAGATGAGGGCCGCGCCAGCACGCAGGTCACTGGCTTCCACCGTCGCCCCCGTGAGTTTATCGACGCCGACGATCGATGTAAGACGGCCGCTTTCCATACGCATCTTCGCACCCATGCGGTTCAGTTCACCGACATGGCCCGTCCGCGATTCGTAAATCGTTTCTTCGACAAGGCTGTTCCCTTCCGCGAGCGTTAGCACGGCCGCCATCGGTTGCTGCATATCCGTCGGGAAGCCGGGATACGGCATGGTCTTGACACGGATACCTTTAAGGCGATTTCGAGCGGCGACTCGGACCCAATCGGGGCCTTCATCGACGGTTGCGCCCGCCTCACGAAGCTTGTTCGCCAGAGCCGTCTGATTCTCGGGGAGAACGCCGCGAACGGTTACGTCACCACCGGTAATCGCGCCGCCAAGAAGGTATGTGCCAGCCTGCAGTCGGTCGCTCGGAACTCGGAACTCGCAGGGCACAAGGCTCTTTACGCCGATAACCGTGATCGTGCTCGTTCCCGCGCCTTCGATCCTGCCGCCCATGCGGTTCAGGAACTCAGCGAGAGTAGTGACTTCAGGCTCGATAGCCGCATTCTGGATAATCGTGACGCCCTGAGCAAGGACAGCCGCACTCATTAAGTGCTGCGTCGCACCCGCACTCGGAAAGTCGAGATAAATCTCGGCGCCCTTGAGACCCGGTGTCTGAGCGACGTACTTGCCGTTAACCAAGCGCACATCGGCACCTAGCAGACTGAGACCTTTAAGGTGAAAGTCGACCGGACGCTGACCGATCTTGCAGCCGCCAGGAGCGGGCAGCACGGCCTTGCCGAGTCGAGCAAGGAGCGGACCAAGAAGATAGAACGAGGTGCGAATGAGACGAACCGTCTCTTCGTCGAGCTCCCCCATCACCAAATTCGTACAGTCGATGAAGAGGGTGCCCTCGACCCAATCGACCTTGGCACCGAACCTCTCGAGGAGGCCGGCCTTGATTCGGGTATCCGAAACATTCGGAACGTTGTGGAGAACGGTGACCCCTTCTGTGAGGAGCACCGCTGACATAATTGCTAGGGCGGCATTTTTACTGCCGGCAACTTCGACGGAGCCAACCAAAGGTCGACCGCCTTGAACATGTAATAGATTCATCGAACCCTCCATCCGTGGTAGGTTGAGATCAGTATAGCGCTGCATACTGGAATCAGCAAGTGTACCGAATTGCCCTTCGATAATTTCTTGACCGTGACGCGAAACCCAAAACTAGGAACGTATGTGAGCAAGCATGTCTCCCGAGTCTGAATTACGTCTCGAAATCGCCAAGCGTGTTGCCCAAGCCCACGTTCCCCTCGGTTTGGAGGCCGCCTATCTGACCGGTTCCACCGCGGAAGGCATCGCGGACGAGAATTCCGACATCGACATGGGTCTTTTCTTCGCGGAACTTCCCCCTGAGCTTGAGCTCGTCCGAGTTCGGCGCGAGCTAGATCCAAACCCGCCAAAATGGATTCTCGGGTCGTACGACGAAGGCGAGTTCGCGGTTTCGATCCGTATAGACGATGTCGAGGTCCAGTACGGCATCAGCCCGACCTCCATGCAGGATCACTATGTTGACGAACTGCTCGAAGGCAAGTACCTCAAGGGTCCCGAGCAGAAGATCGCCATGGGCACCCTCTTCGCGATCCCGCTCCACGGCGAAGAAATCGTTGAAGGGTGGAAAAGGCGGTTTCGAGCGTATCCAGACCATTTCGCCAAGAAAATGATCGCCGCTCATCGCCCCGCCCGAAGCATCGCCGAACTCTACGAGAAGATCGAGAACCGCGACTGCGAGCTTTGGCAGCGGCGAGAGTTGGTAGACCTCGCCTATAACATCTGCGGCATGCTCGCCGGCCTCAATCGCAAGTGGCACGCGGATTTCCAGTTCAAAAGGCTCCGCCGCTTCTGCGACGACTTGGAG
>JBKJIP010000234.1:0-3889 GCA_046598515.1 Fimbriimonadaceae bacterium
GATGGCTTTTACGCCTTCCTCTCCCATATCCTTCGTCCGTTCGTTCACGTACATTCCCACGAACTCGTCGCTCGTGTCGTGGTCCATGCCGCGAGCGAACTGAAGGGCGTATTCGAGAGCTTTCTCGCGGTTATTCAGGCCAGCGGTGATGGATTCTCGCATGCAGCGGCTGACTTCTTGGACGACTTCCGGGCCGAGATCCTTGCGGACGACGTTCACGCCGAGAGGAAGGGGGAGGCCAGTTTTCGCATTCCACCATTTGCCCATGTCGGCGACGAGGTGGAGGCCCTCCTTCTCATAGGTGAGTTGGCCTTCGTGGATGATGAGTCCGGCTTCGAAGCGGCCGTTTTGAATCTGGGGGATGATTTCGTCGAACGGGACGACCTCGAATCGCGGCTTGAGACCGGGCTCGATTTCATCGAAGAAGAGATTCAACTGCAGGAACGCCGAAGTGAGCTTGCCGGGGACGGCGATGCAGATGTCTTTTAGGCTGTGAGTATCGAGCGGCCGCGAGGAGACGATCATCGGGCCGTAAAGCTCACCGAAGGAGCCGCCATGGCGCAGCAGGGCATACTTGTCGGCCACATAAGCGAAGGCGTGCACGGAAACCGCACTGGACTCCAGCTTCCCTTCCATCGCCCATTCGTTGAGCGTTTGAATGTCCCGGAGTATGTGCTCGAACTCGAGATTCGACTCTACGGCACCCTTGGCCAAGCCCCAAAACATAAAAGCGTCGTCGGAATCGGGCGAGTGACCAAGGCGAATCTTCATCAACCTAGAGGGTACCAGCCGAGTCAGGATAACCGTGTGGGCGCCCAGGGGATAGCCATGTGGGGCGCGGATGCCCGGGTAAAGGCGAGGGACGGGCATCCTCGCCCCACCAGAGAAATTTTCCTGCCCCACATGGGAATCCTCGACCCACATAGTAATTCCCCGTCGGGCATAATTTCTGCCGGTGCCCACCATCGTTTTTGGAACCGTCGGATTCGTCGTCCTCGTTGCCGCCTACCTTATCGGGGCGGAGGTGGAGGGGCGGTTTGGAAGTGGCTATGGTTTCCTCACTGGCCTGGCCATCATCGGCGTATCGCTGGCCCTTTGGAGGCTGAGCGAACGCCGTAAGGGTTAGGCCTGGCTCCGCCATGAAGGTGATGGAGACCTGTCTTCTTGCTATCTGAGGGACCGTGTTGGTTCACAATTATTGTGATTCAAACGTCGCCGAGCCGAAGATTGCCGTAGGACACGCTATCATTACTGGGTGAGCGCGGATACCGGTTTTTCTTCAGAGGGAACAAGTGGCACGAATTTTCCGTTGGAAGACCAGTCAACGGGGGAACCCGGAGAAACGCCCATGATGGACGCTGCAACAACGACAACTCAAGCTCAGGAAGAGCAGGCTGAGGCCCCAAAACCCGCGATCCTCGATCAGATTTTTGCGGCTTTCAAGGCCTACCAGAAATCGCCTGCCTTCATTCCAAGCCTTTTTATCGCCGCTGCGATCGCAATATGCTTTTTCAGCCTCTGGCGACCGCTTTACGAACTCTGGACCAGCGAAGACGGCTACTATTCGCATGGCTTCTTGGTCCCCGTGATCAGCGGCTTCATCATTTACAAATGGTGGCCCCGCATCAAGGACGCGCCGGTGAAAGCCTTCTGGCCGGCCATCGTTCCCCTTCTCGCGTGTCTCTACTTGACGCGAGTTGGATCGTATCTCCAGATCGACGGTCTTCTTTCGGTGTGTCTCATCGCTACACTGCTGTGCTCGGTATGGGCCATCGCCGGCGGGCGTTGGATGCTGTATCTCAGCCCGGCGATCATGTATCTTGCCTTCGCTCTGCCGCTTTGGAACACGTTCATTACGGACAACACCAACAAGCTGCAGTTACTCTCGACCACGATGGCGTTTGAGCTCGTTCAGAGCGTGGGTTACCACCCTGTGCAGACCGACCCGACCATTATCATCATGGACTCGGGTTACAAGCTCGACGTCGCGGTGCCCTGCAGCGGCCTTAAGCTGCTGGTTGCGCTTACCGCGCTGACGACTTTCATTCTCCTGGTTGGCCGCCTGAAATGGTGGGGCAACCTGGTTATGCTCGGGTTGATTCTTCCCCTCGGGCTCTTCATCAACGGTCTTCGGATCGCTCTGATCGGCATTGTCGGCAACGAATACGGTCAGGATGCGGCCGTCACTTTCCACGACTGGAGTGGCTGGATCACCTTGATCCTCTGCTTCATTATCTTGAGCAAGATTGCGAGGTTACTCGGATGGCAGGACTAACACAACGCGTTTACATCGCCGGCGGATTGATTCTCATCGCCGGCATCGGAATCCAGCTTGCGGGCAAGGCGGAAGCCAAGGGTCGCGACGAAGCCTTCATGATCAAGTCGGCTCCGCTGACCGTCGGCGAGTTCGCATTCTCTGAGAATGACAAGACGCCCGGCAAATCATACACCGCCGATGAGCGAACATACGGGCTGCTGAAGCCATACGGTATCGTGCCCCGTGTCTATTCGGCGGGCAGTAGAGGCTTCGAAGTTCTTCTGATTTCCAGCTCGACCAAGGAAAGCTTCCACGACCAAGACGTTTGCTTCCCAGGTCAGGGCCTGAACCCGGTCGAGAAAGAAATCATCAACATCGACGCTGGCGAGCGAGGCACGATTCCTGTGGTTTATGTGCTCTGGAAGGGCAAGAACGGCGAGCAGATGATTTCCGCTCAGTTCTATCGCGGACCGGGCGGCGAATACATGCCGTATCCCAAGGACGTGGCCAAGTCGATGCTCATGAACGCCATCATGGGCGGTAAGAAGAGCCAAGAATCGAACTATTATCGGTTCATCCCGCAGTATCGGGATGCGACAAAGGAAGAAACCCTCAGCTTTATCAAGGCCTACCTCAAAGAGGCGGACAAGACAAGCAAGGGTTTCTTCTAAACGACGAGATCCGATTTACGATTGCCGGAGCTCAGGACTGCATCGCCCTGCGCAGAATTGCGTCGGCGATGTCCTGTCCTCCGACAAGATAATCCCCGCTACTTATCCGGGCCCGCAGCTCGGCGAGAATAGTTTCGCGTTTACCCATGGGTGTTTCATTCCCAAACTCGCGTATGAACCACTCGGGAGCTTCACCAGGTTTTGGCCGCGCGAGGCGAACTCCGGTCACGAAAGGCTTTGTATTTGTAACTTGCATCTTAGCCACCTCGAGCCGTTTCCGGCTCAATGCGCTACTCCGAATCAGTCAGGCATCCCGGCTGTCTCTTCTATGGAGGAGATCCTAAGCTTTGCGTGATCGGGGTCGCCCCCGTCGTGCCCTGTTTCTGTTGAGGCGAAGTTACCGCCATTGGGAAGCATCGGTAAGATTGCTGTGCTTCTTTAGGGGGTCAGGCAAAATTGTCGGGAAATTCTTTTTCCGTAGCCGGCGATAGCCCAAAACGCCGGGCTCGTCACAGACCAATGTCGCCGAACTCCGGGAGGGCCGTTGGAATAAGAAGGAGTTTTCGACCCTGCCCACGTGGTTATCAATGTGGATCCGTTCGACGAGAAGGCGCTAAGGGGATGATGGGGGATTCAATGGAACGAGCGGACTAGGCTAGATATTCTCGTTCATGGATGAATCTCAGAAAGAACCTGGACATCGGCGGGCAAGAATCTTACAGACGTATCCATTCGCCCCACGTTTGAACCCATGCCTTTCCCTGAACTGGACTTATGGCGGTCGACAGACCTCAAGCCGATCTTCGCGTAAGCTTCTGCCTCAAGCTTATCGATTTCAAACAGCATCGGTTGGGTCGAAGGATCTTGGACGCGACGAGAATCAATGCCTCTGAGGTGAATGTTCATCGCGTATCCCCATTTCTGCTTACTCTGATTCACTTTTGGGCAAGTGAAGATATCC
>JBKJIP010000288.1:0-8381 GCA_046598515.1 Fimbriimonadaceae bacterium
CGAGAGTTCCAGGCTGCGGGCCAAGGGCTGGGCGTTGCCAGCCCAGAAGGGTCAGCTGCGGATGTTCTTGACCGTGGATGGCTTGACCGTGTTTATGGGGCAGGTGCTCAGCCGGCCAAATCTCGAGGCGGACGCGCGGACCGCCTATGCGGGCTCGTGGTATCCGGGACCAGCCAGTCGAGGGCTCAGCAGTTCTTCCTATGTCGCTCCGAGCGACATAGGGCTCGCCTTAATCTATCTTTCGGGGGAGCGTGAGTTGGCCTCCGAGCTCATCCTAAACCGCACCTTACGCATTAAACCATTTTCGGTCGGCGCCTTGACTCCAACCATTTTGGAGCAGTTGAGCCCAGCCTTCGAGGCATTTTCCAAAGGTGACGATGCCCTTGCCAAAAGGAAGCTCGAGACCATACTTGGAAATCGAGCCCAACTGGAAAGCGATGTCATCCGGGCCAGCGCCGGGCAGTGGGACTTGTTCAAGTCGCTCTCGACCAAGCCGCTCTCACCCTTCCCTTGCTTGGACCCGGCCACGGACCTGTATGCTGACCTTCAACGAAGGCAACATCCGCGCAAGATCGATCTGAACAAGCCGATTGGCAATCTCATCCAGAGGCTCGAGGATGTTCGCGGCGAGCAGTTCTCCTGGCCGGGCACTCCTTCCTACAAAAAGGACCCGACCGCACAGGCTCTCTTCGCCGCGGGTTCCGCCGCAATCGAGCCACTACTAGACTGCATTGAAAACGACAAGCGCTTGAGTCGGACCTTGCGGCTAGGATTTGATTCGCCAACTTCCGTGCTACCGGTGGCAACGGTGGCTCGGGCCCTGTTCGCGGAAATTCTGCAGGTGCCGATTTCAGGATCCGCGAAGATGGAAGATCTACGCGCCATTTGGGCCGCGAATCGGAATTTCTCTCCGGCCGAGCGCAGCTTCAACCTCCTCAAGGATGAGAAAGCGCAGCGAGCTTGGTTTGATGCCGTGGTCTCCCTGCTGACTCCTATGGAACCTGGTGGCGAGCTTCCGGCAGCAACTCTGCCTGTCTCGTCGAAGACGCTGATCGCCAAGCGCATTGGTCAGGTCATGGTGGAGAGAGGTTCATTCGACCTTTTGCAGCGCTTCGAGAAGCTTGATCCCGACCTCGCTTCAGAAGTTGGCCTCACCTATCTCCGGCACTTTATAAAGGAGCCCTTAGAGAAGCACTCGTCGAGTGAAGCCGCGAACTTCGCCAAACTCGTCCGAAGCGTCACCGAGCGTCGGGGCACCGCCGTATTGCCCGAGATTGCGGCTTGGCTCCGCAAAACCGATGCTCTTCCCCTCTTTCCGGACAGCGTTCCCTACTTTTACGTCCTGTCGGCGTTCCCCGGCGAGGCCGGGATGCGTGAGGTTCTGCAAGAACTGTTCACATCCTCTACAAGGAAGTTTGACCTGCCCGACATCATCGATCGTGCTCCAGAGTACCGATATGAGTCGCTTCTGGCGAGTCCTCTTTTGAAGTTCGAGGAGTTCCGAACCCTCGCCATTGACGCCCTTCAGAAAGAGAGGACAGTAGGAAGTGTTGAAGTGACGGGCACCGCAGTCCGACGGATATTTCAAGGTCGCGAATGGCAAGAACCTCGGGCTTCCGAACCCGAGGCTTCCGGTTCAACTGTGGCTTTGAGAACCTGCGATTTGGTGGCTTCGGCCATGGCCGAAGCCTCGGGAATCGAGTTCAGAACCTATTGGGCGTCCACAAGGAAAGATGCCGCCATCGACGTGATGATCGCTCAACTGAAGGCGAACACCTTCCCCATTCCAACGGCATGGCCCGGTGACTACGGCCCCGACCGACTCTAGCCGAGATCGGAGGCGTGGATTCTGATCATGCTCACCGTTGTGCCTTCCTTGTCCCCGTCATCGTAGTCGATGTTTATCGCGCTGCCGTTGACCGAGGAAATGCGGCCGGGATAGTATTGGCCACCGCCCTGCCATCGTCCGTAGACACGACTGCCCACTTGGACGTTCAGGGGTCGAACTTGATCGGGACGGAGTTGAGCGCGGTCGCCGTCATCGAACTGAACTTCGATCACGCTGCCCGTCGAGTTGACGATAACTCCCGGATAGAACCACTCGGGCTCCCACTGACCTAGAATGCGATCACCGATGTTTGACATCTTGTCTCCTAACCGTTTGGAACGATACCACCGGGACGTGCATTGCCAACCTGTCGGTTCACGTTAAAATGAGTATCTTGAAACTCCCGAAGGTCGTTTGGATTCCTGGGCTCGTCGCGGTGGCGTTGACAGTTGGCGGTGGCCTTTGGACAAGCCGACTCAATCCGCCCCTTCCCCTCCTTCGCGGGGCGACGCCGCAGATTGTTCGCGTCGAGCCAGATCGCCTGAAGACGGGCACGGTGCGAAAGGTCTTCGTCTATCGGTTTGAGACGGACTACTTCAAGCAGATTCAGGCGGCGCTTGCCCTGTTCAGTAAGTCTCCGGACTGGAAACTGGATGGGGGCGGTGAAGAGCCGGACTGGATCGAGTTTCAGGGTGGGGACGAGAGCATCGAATTCGTTAATGACGTACCGACGGACTTTAACGCAAAGTCCAACGGGGTGATGTGGTCACCGGCCGGTCGTACGGGCAAAGTCATGACGGTTTTTTACACCCGGCCTGCTTCCGGAATGGAACGGGTGATTCACGAGATTTCCAGCCTCGTGACCGGCAAATCGAGCAAGCCCTAGTCCCACTTCCGGTTCTTGGCCCGCTCCAAGGTGACTTTGACGACCGCCGTTCGGATCGCATCGTTGATGCGCTCAGGATCGAACCAGCTCAGCTCGTATCCGCCCGGACCCATCTGATATTGGGTTGTAAATCGCTGAGGATGGCCACTGTGAGAAAGCATCCGATCATAGGATGCACCGGAGAGCCATGCCGCCTTCGGATTTCCCAAAATCATCGACGCCACGCACAGTTCATGAGCGAGGGCGTAATCATTGAACACTGGACCGTGCTGGAGCACCAGGGCAGCATTGGCGAAATCTTGAGCCGTTTTTGCCTCGCCCTTCTGGAGGAGTGCGTGGGTTCGTTTGAGTCGGGCCTCGTCGCGGTGTCCGATGGCCATCATCTCCTTCTGAGAGAGCTTGGAAAAGTCGAGTTTGCGGTCGGCTTGGTCGGCATCGACGATCTGCTTGATTTCCGGGTGATCCTTCTTGGATGCGGCGGTCTTTCTGGCTTCCTCGGGATTCTTGAAAACGTTAACGACCGATTTCACCGTCGGAACCACCCTGTAAAGCTCGCCCGAGGCGGTAAATGTCCCAACTCGCCGTGGGCGCCTCATCGAGACGAGAAACTCGTCCCACTTGCCCGCAATCGTCTTCCCGGCTTTCGGGTGGCCCGAGGCAAGGGCAGCCAGGCAGAGCTCGTATCGCATTTGGGCGGCCCGGAAATCATTGCCGCCGGGACGTACAATCTGGGAGGCCCGCTCGAAATCTTCCGGCTTCAGGCCATTGCTCGAGATAAGTTGGATAACGCCGTCGTTGAGTTTGCGGCTGACTTCGAGGTTCTACATCCAGTCGGTTCCCGGCTTGGATTCTTCGGACAGCTTCTCCAGGTTTGCGAGAAGATCGGCCTGTACGGAAAGTAGCAAAATCGGCAGCGCAAGGAGCATTTGACAGAAACTACCGCAGGCGGAGCGTCCTCGGGATTTTTCCGAGTGATTTCGGCGTCTTTTTGCTAGGGTTTACCGAGTCTGAGCGGTCGCTCCCGATTCCCGGCAATCCTATCGGGGAATCGGTTCGTCTCTAACGGAACCGGATTAAGTGATGGCTTTGAAAATTCTCTTCGTTTCGCATGAAGTTTCCCCCTTCGCAAAAGTTGGCGGCTTGGCCGACGTCGCAGGCTCGTTGCCGAAGGCTTTGAAGGCCATGGGGCACGACGTTCGCGTCCTGATGCCCGCCTATCAGATGGTGCTGGATGACCCGACTTGGAACGCGACACCCGTTTGCGAACCTTTCAACGTCGCGATCAACCCGATCGACTCCAAGATGGCGACGCTGCACGAGACCAAGCTTCCGGGCAGCGATGTGCCCGTTTGGCTTCTGGGCACCGACGAGTGGTTTACGGAGACGGTGTCCAGCCAAACCGTCTATCTGCCCGGCAGCAGTCAACACATTTTCTTCAGCAAGGCATCGCTCGCCGTATGCAAGGAAGCCGATTGGATTCCCGATGTCATTCACTGCAACGACTGGCACACGGGCATGATCCCGGTTTTGATGCGAGAAAGCGGTGATCGCACTTGGGATACCGTGGCTTCGGTCTTCACGATCCACAATCTCGCCTATCAGGGCGAGTTCGGTTCGGACGTGCTCGATCAGCTCGGTTTGCCCCAGTCGCTCTTCAATATGTATCAACTTGAGACCTTCGGCGCGGTCAACTTCCTGAAATCAGGATGTGTCTATGCCGACCAGGTGACGACAGTCAGCCCGCAGTACGCGGCCGAGATTCAGACCGACCAGTTCGGTTGCAAGCTCGAAGGCGTCATGAATTTCCTTCGCGAAAAGGGACGCTTGAGCGGGATTTTGAACGGCATCGATCAGGATGTCTTTAATCCGGAGACCGATCCCAAGATCGCGGCAAACTTCAGCCGAGGCGATCTGGCGGGCAAAGAAAAGTGCCGCACGGCCTTGATGGAAGAACTGCACATGGCGCAGATTCCGAATGCACCTTTGATCGGTGTCGTCAGCCGCCTCGATCATCAGAAGGGCATGGATATGCTTCTGGAAGTCGCCGACCGGCTTTTCTTGTGCCCGATGCAACTCATCGTGCAGGGTCTAGGTGACGAAAACCTTGCCCAGCGCTTCCGAAGCCTTGCCGATCGCTTCCCCTATCACTTCCGGTTTGTCGAACGGTTCGATGCCGACCTGGCTCAGAAGATCTATGCCGGCGCGGACATGTTCGCCATGCCGAGCACCTTCGAGCCCTGCGGCCTGGGCCAGCTCATCGCCATGCGCTACGGCACGGTTCCGATCGTCCGGGCGACGGGCGGCCTGGCAAATACGGTCACCGAAGGTCAAACTGGCTTCGTTTTCAATGAGAACGACAGCCAGGCTCTGCTCGCAACCTGCCGCCGCGCCGGCTTCGCCTTCGGGCACCATGAAGCTTGGCAAAGCCTCGTGCGGACGGCGATGAGCTACAACTCGTCGTGGTCTCGATCGGCGACGGCCTATTCGCAGATCTACGAGCACATCTCCGCCGCCCGAAATATCGGCGGTCCGGTGGTCGCCGAGCCGCCGGTCTTCGATCAGATCGAAGCATAGAACGCCCAGAGCCGGAGGGTGGGGGATGTGAATGCATCCCCCACTTTTCAAATTTGGATGGCGTCACGGGTAGGATTCGGCCGTGCTATGGCTCGTGGTCGACGCGGGGGCGGTGTTTTTGAGGATGCTGAGGTAGTTTGGGCCTGCGCCCAGTCGGCCCGAAGGCCCAGTCGCGTCTCCTTCGGCTAACGCCTTCGTCGTGCGCGGCTGGCCCTTCGGGCCTTTGATTTGCGGCGACTTACCCAGCCCCGCGCGGCCCTCAGGGCCGGCTTGGGCTGGGCTGTAACATTTCGCCCAGTTGGGGCTTTCGGAGGATCGCTTTGCGATCCCATCAGGATGGGCTTTGACTCTAGGAGCAAGCCATTTAGACTGCGGTGCTTCCGCACCGCTATTCTGCGCCGTGAGCGGCGCTGGGGGCCGTTCAAACAGAACTCATCTGTAACCAGAACGCCTAGCCGCGGGGACGATGCAACCCGCGCCCTCAGCGGCTCCCGGGCAGGCGACGAGCTACGGGAGCCGAGGTACGTGACCGCCCCAGCCAACAGGGGTCTGACCAATTTCACTTACGCCGTTGCGAGGGCCATGGGCTCGGGCAGCATCACTTTCGATTCCGGCGAGTCCACGATGGATCGGCCGTTGGCGATGAAGTACTCGAACTCCTCGCGGAAAACTCGAATCGCGGCGGCAACGGGCCAGGCGGCGGCGTCGCCGAGGCCGCAGAACGAGCGACCGTCGATCTGGGAGCAGATTTCGAGCAGGAGATCGATGTCCCCTTCCCTTCCGCCACCCTTTCGGATGCGCTCCATGATCTGGAAGAGCCAGCGGGTGCCTTCGCGGCAGGGGGTGCACTTGCCGCAGCTCTCGTTCGCGTAAAACTGTGCCGTACGCCAGATGAACGTCACGATGCAGGTGTGCTCGTTGAGGAACATACAGCCTCCGGAGCCAACCATCGACTTCACCTCGCTCATTTCTTCGTAACCGATGACGGCGCGCATGGTGTCCTCGGCATTGATGATCGGCACGCTGGAGCCTCCGGGCACGCATGCTTTCAGCGCCCCTCCCTTCATGCCGCCAGCGAGCTCGAGGAGCTCGGCCATGGTGGTTCCGAACTCGATTTCGTAGTTCCCTGGCTTATTGACATGACCGGATACGGAGAAAATCTTGGTGCCGCGCGAGTTCTTGGTGCTCGCCCCGATGGAGGCGTACCAGTTGCCGCCGTTCTGGATGATGCACGGGGCGCAGGCGTAGGTCTCGACGTTATTGATGATCGTCGGCTTGTCCCATGCGCCGGCCACGGTGGGCAGCGGGACATGGGGAAACTTCAGGCGGGGCATGCCGCGCTCGCCCATGAGGCTGGACATAAGGGCGGACTCTTCGCCGCACTCATAGCTACCGGCGCCCATGTGAACGTACAAATCGAAGTCCACGCCGGTACCGAGAATGTTTTTGCCGAGGAGACCTGCAGCGTAGGCTTCGTCGATCGCCTTCCGAATCGCGCGAGCGCAGTCGATGAACTCGCCCCGGATGTAAATGTAGCCGGCATCGGCTCTGACAGCGAGAGCGGCGATGGTCATGCCCTCGACGAGGAGGAACGGAGTCTTCTCCATGAGCTCCTTGTCTTTAAAGGTGCCCGGTTCGCCTTCGTCGGCGTTGCAAATCAGATATATGGGTCCGGTTTTTTCCTTCTGGATGCCGTTCCACTTGATCCAAGTCGGGAAGCCCGCGCCGCCGCGACCGCGGAGGCCGCTGGCTTTGACTTCGTCGATGATGGCCTGCCGCTCCATTTTGGCGGCTTTGCGGAGCGCTTCATAGCCGCCTTTGGCTTGGTAGCCCTTCAGAGTCTGAAACTCGGGGTCGTGAGCGTGTTCGAGAAGGAGCTTGTACTCGGCCATGGGCTTGCCTGGATTGTACCGCCGTGGGTTGCGGCGGGAGCGGTCATGAGAAAGTAGGGCAGGATTTCGAGCGCGAGGGCTGGTAAGCGCGCCACGCGAGGGCGTGTGGCGCGAACAGCTTCCTGGTTTCTTCCTTAGACGAGGGCTGGGCGGTGCGCCACACGAGGGCGTGTGGCGTGAACAGCTTGCCGGCTTCTTCCTTCGCGAGGGCTGGGCGGCGCGCCACACGAGGGCGTGTGGCGTGAACGATGGCTGGGAAAAGAACGAGCCACTCTCCCTCGTGACTCGTTTCGCCCAGATGTGCCTGAGGGCGGACCGGACGACGCCCAAGGACGTCCGGCCGTTCTGGAGAGGCACGTTGCTTAGCCGGCAACGTTCGACGGCGGCGTGAGTCTATGGGGAGAACCGCCTTAGCATCGAATCCCCGCCGAAGGCAATCAGCGGGAATGCCCCTCACATCTTGTTAGAGCCCGTCGAGATCCTTCGGCGCGGGCTGGGCAAAGGCGTTGAGAATCAGGAACAAGCCAAAAAGGCTCATGAGACCGAATGGTGCCAGTCCGAGCAGGATCGCCCAAGCCGTGGCATCGCGGACGAACACCACCGGGATGACCAAAGCGAACACGGAAACGACGAGACACACGAAGTGCGGAACGAGCGATTGTTGCGGCTTCATGTGATAAAGCTTAGGTTCCGTGGAGCGGCTTGGGAAGTCAGGACATTTCTGTCATGAGAAAACACGACGGGGTTTGGGGTTTCGGGTTTGGGGGCTTGGGGAGTTTTGAGCCTCAGTTGTGGGGCGTGGGGGTTTATACCGCGCCATTCCGAGCGCTGGTAATGACGCGGTACGAACCCCCGCATCCCACAATTGGCCGGGCACGAGGGATGTCGGGGTACGTTGCCACCCCGACCTACAGGGATTTGCCTCTTGCCGAAAAAATCGCGGACAATAGAACCATGTTGCTTTCCCTGATGGTCGCGGCGATCGAGGATTTGCCGATGAAGTCGCGTTTTATGACCCTGGAGTCGAAGAGCTACATGCTCCTGAACCCGGAGTTTGTGGCTTCCGGGGTTACGGAGTATCAGTGGAGTCCGGACGGGACCCAGTTGGCGGCGCTCGCGGAGGATCCGCGGCGAGAGCCGTGGCAGCCGCGAGACTTACCGCGCAAAGTGCGCCTATTGTTTTGGTCTTCAAGGACCCGGA
>JBKJIP010000323.1:0-2829 GCA_046598515.1 Fimbriimonadaceae bacterium
ATCGTCGCTCTGGCATGGCTCAAGATTGATGAAGTAGAGAAAGCCGGACCGCTTCTGGAACAGGCCGGGGCCATGGATAACTGGGCTTTTCAGGCAATCGATGCCTATGCTCTTTCACGGCTGTCGGCCGGTCTCAAGAAACGGGGCGATGTTGATGGCGCGAATGAGATCACTTTCTTGCTGCAGTTCATGTTCCCCTGGACTCCTGGGCTTGCCGAGATTCAATACGGTTTGAAAGCAGGAGTCGCCGAGTACACAGGCAATTACAGGTTCAGCGGAACGCAAATTGCCGATGACCGTTCGATCACCCCGTGCAAGATTGGCTACAGCATCTCCAGTACCGGAGAGGTGAAGGGGAAGATCGGCGATTATGATTTTTCGGGGAAGGTCGACTCGCTCGGAAATCTTAAGGGCACGGCATTGGTAAACGGCAAGCCGTGGGCAATGACCGCGAAACTTGCGCCCAAGGCTCTCTACGCAACCCACGAGCAGCTCAAGAATGGGAATCAAACACTCATCCTGCAGTCCCCAGAAGGTCCCAGACTTGCCTTCCTCTTGAAGCCGGTGGGCGGTTCGGGCTAGAATACAGCCCACGAAATGGGCAAACAAAGTCGACAGAAACAGGCGCGGCGGGAAGTCGACGCGGAACTTGCCACAATCCCTGCGCTTAGGGCCGCGGCGCTGAGCGCAATCGAGACGGCGGGCTTGCCGGTCACATATCCGCCGGTTATGGTCGCGGCCGCGGAACTCATGGCGCGGGCGGCCTACGAGCAGACCCTTGCCGCTGGCCTCTCGCTGACAACCACATCGACCGCGCACGAATGGGCGGATTTCTCCGCAAAGGGCACCGAGATTTTCGACCGCTACGCCCAACTCGCGAACTGGCTTCAGGAAGTCTCCTTCGACGCCACCATGGACTGCAAGCCGGGGTGCAGTTGGTGCTGTCACTTGCGCGTGACCATCACGGCCGAAGAGGGCTTTCGCCTCGCCCAGGCGATCGACGATCTCGAGCCTTCGACCCGCGAGCGCGTGCGTGGCCGCTTGGCCAGCCACGTCGAGGAGACGAACGGGATGGGGACGACCGATATCCTCCGGAAGCCCCGGCTATGTCCTCTCAATGAGAACGCGCAGTGCCTCGTCTACGAAGCGCGACCCGTTGTTTGTCGAGCGGCGCATTCGTACAATGTGCGGGCGTGCCGCGGCTACGTCGAGACGGGGACGTCCATTCCTTCTCGCAAGAGTGCGCTCATACAGGAGATCGGGCGGTTCGTCGCCGTCGCCCTCCGGCAGACTCGCGAGCGGCTCGGATTCGAGACCCGAGCATTCGAGCTTTCGGACTTGGTCGCAAGTCTGGATGCCGGCCAGATGCCGAGTTCAGAGGCCCTTGATGCAGTCTATCGGCCCGAAGTTGAGGCGGCCGCCCTCCTCGATGCACGGCGAGCGCAAGCTGGCTTCGCTTAGCTCAGGTTGAAGAGATGACCGTCAGGGTCGCGGAGGAAGAGTTCGCCGACCCGCTGCGAAATCTCCTGGTCGACGGCGAATCCCTGCGCTTCGAGCTCCACTCGGGCGCCGGCTAAGTCGGTGCCCGTGAAAGCGAATGCGATGTCCCGAGTGCCGTCTTCGACAAAGTAGAGCCGGAGCGGGCCGGTGAGGACCTCGATCCAATCGCCACCTTCTTTGCCCATTTCGAAGCCCATGGCCCGAAACCGGGCGGCGGCGGCGTGGCGATCAGCGACGCCGATCGCGATGCAGTTCGTCATTTCGATCATCCATTGAGTCTAATCGGAAACGCGATAGAGGTCAACCGCAAGTTTACGTTGAATGTCATGGTCCACGATGGGGACCGGATAGTCGAGCGCATCGAACAGGCTGCGCGGCGGCATGTGGATGTCTTTGTTCGAAAGACCCTTTAGCTCGGGACACCACTGCCGGATGAACTCACCCTTGGGGTCAAACTTGATGGACTGCAGAACCGGGTTGAAAACGCGGAAATAGGGCTGGGGATCGGCCCCGACCGAAGATGCCCATTGCCAGCCGCCATTGTTCGAAGCCAGATCGAAGTCGAGAAGCATGCGGGCGAAGTAAGCCTCGCCCCACTTGTAGTCGCACAGCAGATCTTTGCTGAGAAAGGAAGCCACGACCATGCGGAGCCGGTTATGCATCCAGCCCGTAGCGTTGATGCATCGCATCGCAGCGTCGACTAGCGGGTAACCGGTCATGCCCGCGCACCACTTCTCAAATAGATCTCGGTCTCCGGGCCACCTCATATTCGCGTAGCGCTCTTGAAAGGTGGAGTTAACGACATGCGGGAAGCGGCATAGGATCATCGAGTAGAACTCTCGCCAAATCAGTTCGTTAATCCAGGTTTCGGAGCCCGGTTCCTCGCTGGCCCGGCGATAGCATTCTCGGATGGAAACGGTGCCGAAACGAAGGTGAACGGATAGAGCGCTTGTATGATTTCCGGCCGGGAAGTTGCGTTCCTCTTTGTAGCTGCCCAGCTTGGGAAGGAACGACTTGAGTTGACGGCCTCCCGCCGCCTCGCCCGGCTCCAGCCAAAGCTCCGCGGGCTCGAAACCAATCGCTTTCAAGTCCCATTGCGCACATTGCTTTTCGATCTCGGAGGCGGGGACGAAGTTGAGGTGATCGGGCTTCTGCTCCAGCGTCATCTGCGGAGTCAACTGCACTCGCCATTGGCGGGCAAATGGGGTGTAGACCCGAAAGGGAAGTCCAGACTGGTTGTCGATCGAGTCGCCCGCTTGGATGACGTGATCGAGCACACTCACAAATTCGCCTGCAAATGCCTTCGCCACGGCATCGTCCCGGGCAATG
>JBKJIP010000435.1:0-6975 GCA_046598515.1 Fimbriimonadaceae bacterium
CGGTCAGCGATATGTGGTTCGATGGCGCCAATGGGGAGGGACCTAACGGCAAAAAGCAGATCTACGATTGGCCACTCTTCAACGGCACCGTCACCCGCCTCCAGCCGAACGCGATCACGTTCAGCGACGCGGGCCCCGGTTGCCGCTGGGTCGGCAATGAGGATGGCTATGCGGGTGAGACCTGTTGGTCGACCATCAAGAAGAAAGACTTCGCTCCGGGACTCGCCGACACGAAGATTTTGTTCACCGGCGATCCGGAGGGAACGGACTGGATTCCCGCCGAGTGCGATGTCAGCATCCGACCGGGCTGGTTTTACAAGAAAGAGCAGGACAAAGACGTCAAGAGCCTGGACAAGCTGATGGACATCTGGTATGGCTCCGTGGGGCGGAACGGGCATTTGCTCTTGAACGTCCCCGCCGACAAGCGCGGCTTGATCAGCGAGGTCGATGTAACTCGACTGATGGAGTTCAAAAAACGCCGAGACGCCATCTTCAAAACTGATCTCGCCCGCAAAGCGAAGGTCACCGCGTCAGTGGACCGGGGAACGGGCTTCGGTGCCGCGAAGGCGAACGATGGGGATTGGAATAGCTACTGGGCCGCGCCGGACGGGGTGATCAAGAGCGAACTCACCGTAGATTTTGGAAAGCCGACGCGGTGCGACCATATCGTTCTGCAAGAGCAGATCCGGCTCGGCCAGCGCGTGAAATCCTTCCGAGTGCTGGGTAAAGCGGGCGATGGCTGGGAGGAATTGGCGAAGGGGACGACGATCGGACACAAACGGATTCTGCGTTTCGAGCCGCACGATGTTTCAGCGATCAAGGTCGTGATCGAAGATGCGAATGCATGCCCAACAATCAATGCGGTTTCGGTTTATGCCTCTCCCGAGACGAGTCGTTAGGGGTGAATCGTGAGGGTGAGCGGCTCACCTTCGACTCGATATGCGTAGAAATGCCGGTCGAGAGTCAAAATTTCCGTTAGTTGGAGACGCTGAGCGATTGCGAGTAGGCTTGCGTCCGCAAAGTCGCAGGGCACATCTTTGAAGCGACTGCAAAACTGCTCTACGTTTTGTAGATCTGAAGCAGTTAACTCGATTGTCCTAAAGATCCCCGAACCGAGAGCCTCCCACAGTCTCTGCTGACCGGCAAATCCTCCTGACCTGTTCACAAGATACATCGCTTCGGTAAGACACGCTGTGGTCGTGATGAGTGGGAGTGTTAAGTGACGTATCTCGGCCGATGCATCGGACGTGGTTAGCATCTCCCTGATCGCACAGGGCCACCATAGGCCCGGTGTCGATTAAAATCACGACGGGTCACAAGCAGCTTCGATTTCTGACCACGGAACGCCGTCCGTCCTGGGCCTCCCGATGAAGGTTGGAAAAACCCAGCCCCCAGCTTCGAGTTCTGCCAATGTCTTCCCCTCCGCATGTACAGGCTTTGCAAGCTCCTTCTCGATCGCGGTGACGACGAATTCGGAAAGGTTCTTGCCCGCAGCTTCAACGCGCTCTGCAAGCTCATCGGGAATCGCGACCATCTTCATCCACCATATTCTACGGCAGGTTCTCGAGAAAGTTCAGACCGCCGAAAGCGCCTGATCTAGGTCCCAGAGCAAGTCGTCCGTTGTCTCGATCCCGATCGAGAGCCGTACCGTGCCCGCCGAAATGCCACCCATTGCAAGCTCTTCGTCCGACAACTGCTGATGAGTCGTCGAGGCGGGATGGATGACTAGGCTTTTCGCGTCACCCACATTCGCCAAATGCGAAAAGAGCTGCAATCCTTCGATGAACTTCTTACCCGCCTCGCGCAAGTCACCCGATGAAGGCTGAATATCGAAGGCCAGGATCGCTCCCGCGCCTTTGGGAAGATACTTCTGGGCGCGATCGTGGTGGGGATGATCGGGAAGACCGGCGAAGTGGACTTTGGCCACGCGCGGATGCCCCTGAAGGAACGTCGCGATCGCCAAAGCGTTCGACACGTGCCGATCCATGCGCACGGAAAGAGTCTCTAGACCCTGTAGAAGCAACCAAGAGCTTTGCGGCGCGATGCACGCGCCCGTGTCGCGAACCGTCTCCGCTCGCAGCTTCATGAGGAAGCCGTAGTGGCCGAAAGTATCGAAGAAACGCATGCCGTGATACGAGGGTGACGGGTCGGCGATCGTCGGGAAATGGGAGAAATCGAAATCGCCAGAGTCGACGACTACGCCCCCGATCGTCGTCCCGTGGCCGCCGATGAACTTCGTGGCGGAATGAATAACGATCGTCGCGCCCCAATCGATGGGCCGGCAGAGATAGGGGGATGCGAAGGTGTTATCGACTATGAGCGGAATGCCGTTCGCCTTGGCGAGGTCGGCAAGGGCTTCGAGGTCGGCGATCGCCCCAAGCGGATTGCCGATAGTCTCCACGAAGAGCGCCTTGGTCTGCGGCGTGATCGCCGCTACCCAGTCCTCCAGATTGTCGGGCGAAGCGAACTTGACCGCAATTTGGAGCTTCTTGAGAGTTTGCGTGAGCTGGGTGATACTGCCGCCATAAAGCTGCTTTGAGGCGACCATCTCGTCCCCTGGGGACATGAGCGTCATAAACGTGCCGAACTGCGCGGCCATGCCGCTCGCCACCGCCACCGCTCCCGTTCCGTTTTCGAGAGAGGCCATCCGTTCCTCGAAAACGGCCGTCGTCGGGTTGCTGATCCGGGTGTAAATATTCCCGTATTGCTTCAACTCGAAAAGGTGAGCCGCCTCTTCCGGGCTCTCGAAGACATAGGAAGTCGTCTGATAGATCGGGACCGCCCTGGATCCGACATAGGGATCAGGAATCTGACCGGCATGCAGCATGCGAGTCTCGAAGCCAAATTTGCGCGCGCTCAAGGCTAGAGGTTATCCCGGATCCGGTCGAGTACGCCAGATTGGTGCCGATGCGCCAAAATTGAACTTCATGCTCCAATCTTTCGACGAGCACCTGCGCGCGTCTCGGTTGATTCCCGAAGGGGCGACCGTTTTGGTCGCCTATAGCGGAGGTCCCGACAGCACCTGCCTCCTTCATATGTTGAAGCGGCTAGAGTTCGACGTTATCGGCGGACACCTGAATCACGGCCAGCGGGAAGAAGCGGACAAGGAAGAAGCGCTGGGCCGGGCTTTCTGCGACGATCTCGGGATCCCCTTCGTCGGCGGCAAAGCCGATGTGCCCCGCATGGCCAGCGATATGAAGATCGGGCTCGAGGAAGCGGGCCGTCGGGCTCGATATCAGTTTTTGCGCAGTGCCGCGTTTCGGCTGAGTGCCGAAGTGATCGCGACGGGTCACACGCGGGACGACCACGTCGAGACGGTGCTTCTTCATCTAGTGCGAGGTAGCGGGATTCGGGGCCTAGGCGGGATTCCCGCGATGCGAGACGGGCTGGTTCGCCCGCTCTTGCCGTTCTCGCGAGAAGAGACTCAAGCATATTGCCGGGACCAAGGGCTCTGGACACACGACGACCCCGCGAACTCCGACCTGGTTTTCTCCCGCGCCCGAATTCGGCACAACGTCGTTCCCGAACTGCGATTGATCAATCCTGCCGCCGACGAAGCGATCGCTCGTCTTGCCGAGACTGCGGCGCAAGAGGATCGGTTCCTGGACGGGATGGCCGCCGCTGCGCTCGAACAGGCGGAACTGCCCTTGAACGGAGACCTGGAGTTCTTAACCCTCGACTGCGAAGCCGCTTTCGATATCAGTCGACTCACTTCGGTCCCAGAGGTTCTCTTTAAAAGAGGCTTGCGGTTAGTTGCCAAAGCGTTGGGGGCCGATCTCGATCACGATCAGACGATCACGCTGACCGATGGCATTCTCAATGAAGATTCGGGCAGTGTCACCGCGGAGGGTGGAACCGTCGTGATCGAATGGGGCCACGGAAAAATTCATGCGCGCGACTTGAGCCCGACCGCCCCCTTCCGCTATCCGCTCACAGTTCCAGGCGAGACGGAGAGCGAAGAGTTCGGCTGGGTCATCGAAGGCAGGCAGGTCTCCGGACCTATCGGCGAGGTCTCTCGCGTAACCATGGATGCTGCCTTGGATGCGGCGAAAGTGAAGGGGAACCTGTTCTTTAGATCGTTCGAGGATGGCGACCGAATGCAGCCGATTGGCTTTGAAGGGTCAAGAAAAGTCGCGGATTTGCTCTCGGAAGCGAAATTGACTTTAGCTGCACGGAAGAGAATGCCGATCATCTGTGATATCCTAGGACCAGTCTGGATTCCAGGCACTTGCTTGTCGGAGCGCGTTCGAGCGGACGAGACGACTCAAAACACGATTCGTCTACGATTCCGATCTCTGCGGGACCGCGAAACGGCACGCGGAGTCTGAGCGTAGGGTATCTCAGACCCCCTTTACATTGGAGAAACATTTGAGCAGAGGCCCCAAGTTCATCGCAATCCTTATTCTCGGCGTGCTAATCGTCTTCGCCGTCGTGAATGCATTTGGCCCCAGTGGAGGCGGCTTACTAGGCACGCCACCCAAGCAACTGAAAACCGGTGAGCTCTACGGTCTGCTCGATGGTAAGAACATTCTCGATGCCAAGTGGCAGGTCAATGAACTCAGCGGCACCCTCAAGGGAAGCGCCAAAGAGAAGTTTACTGCTCGCGTTCCTGAAGCGAATACGGAAGGTGGCTCAGTCCTTGCCAAGAAACTCGAAGAGAGCGGAGCCGACTGGGACGTCTTGGCCCCGCCCGTCAGCAGCAATCTGATCGGAATTTTGTCGCTCATCGGCTTTCCACTGATGTTCTTCGCTTTCCTTTACTTCTTCGTGATTAAGCCCGCACAGATGGGTGGAAACCAGGCCATGAATTTCGGCCGGTCCAAGGCTCGTCGCGTCGGTGAGAACACCCCCAAGGTGACCTTCGACGACGTCGCCGGCATCGATGAAGCGAAGCAGGAACTGTTCGAGATCGTCGACTTCCTGAAGAACACCAAGAAGTACACCGCGCTCGGGGCAAAGATTCCGAAGGGCATCCTACTCACGGGCCCTCCCGGCGTCGGTAAGACCTATCTCGCCCGGGCTATCGCCGGCGAGGCGGGCGTTCCGTTCTTTCACATTTCCGGTTCGGACTTCGTCGAGATGTTCGTCGGCGTGGGTGCCGCTCGCGTCCGCGATCTCTTCGAGACCGCCAAGGCACATCGTCCTTCCCTCATCTTCATCGATGAAATCGACGCCGTCGGTCGCCAGCGCGGTGCCGGCCTCGGTGGAGGCCATGACGAGCGCGAACAGACGCTGAACCAGCTTCTCGTCGAAATGGACGGCTTCGATCCGAATAGCGGCGTCATCATGATCGCTGCGACGAACCGACCAGACGTACTCGATCCCGCTCTCCTTCGCCCGGGCCGCTTTGACCGCCAGATCGTGGTCGACGCGCCGGACACCAAGGGCCGCGAAAAGATTCTGAAGATTCATGCCAAGGGCAAGCCCATCGAGAATGAGCTGGACCTGACGTCGATCGCGAAGCGAACGATCGGTTTCACCGGTGCGGACTTGGCCAACATGCTGAACGAGGCCGCTCTGCTTACCGCTCGCCGGAACAAGGTGAAGGTTGGACAAAGCGAACTCGAGGAGGCTCTCGACCGCGTTATCGCCGGTCCGGAGCGCCGAAGTCGGGTCATCGACCCCAAGGAGCGTGAGGTCATCGCCTATCACGAAGCCGGCCACGCCATCGTGGGTGAGCTCCTGGAAGAGGCCGATCCGGTTCACAAGGTCACAATCCTTCCCCGCGGTATGTCGCTCGGTTCGACCTGGCAGTTGCCGCTCAGCGACAAGTTCCTTATCTCCAAGCAAGAGCTCCTAGACGACATCACCGCCCTCTTGGGTGGGCGCGTCGCCGAAGAGATCGTCTACGGAAAGGTTTGGACAGGCGCTTCGAACGACCTCGAGAGAGTCACCCGCATCGCGCGGGCCATGGTTTGCGAGTACGGCATGAGCGAGAAGCTCGGCACCCTCGCGCTGGGCCGACGCGCTCACAATCCTTTCTTGGGCCGCGACTATAACGATGAGCGGAACTACGGCGAGGAGGTCGCGGGAAAGATCGACGAGGAAGTGCGCTCATTCGTGGACCATTGCCACGGCCGAGCCCGGGAAATCGTCCAGACGCACCGTGGACAGCTCGATGCTCTCGTACAGGCTCTGCTCGAGCGTGAAACACTCGACCGCGCAGAGTTTCTCAAGGTTATGGACGGTCAGCCTCTGCCTCCGATTGAAATCGAGACGCCGAACCCTTTGGAGAAACCGCCAGTATCGGAATCTGATCCGAGCACGCCTTCCGTGGGCAGGCTTGAGCCGGGCCCCGCGTAAGGTATATTGAAATCCTTGACAAGTGTGGGCTATGGAGGTCCATACTTGTCATATGACCGTAGCTATGGATATCGAAGCGGTCTACCAGCGGGGGTTTGACTTGAGGTGTGAGGGTCGCTACGGCGAGGCCCGTGTTGCATTGCAACAGGTGCTGAGCGTAGATCCCGCCCATCCCAATGCCCGCTGGCAGATGGGACTAATACAAGGATTCGAGGGGGACTTTGATGGTTCCCTGGCTACCCTCCAAGGTGTCGTCAAGACCCACCCGCAACACCTCAACGCTCGCTACGATTGGGCGATGACGATGATGATGATGGGCATGATGGACGAGGCCTGCGCGGAGTTCAAGTACATCTTGAGCATCGATCCAACTCACGAGAACGCAAAACGGCAAGCCGTTTATTGCCCGTAGTTTGCGAGGGAGCACTCAAGACTGTTCCCGCCATTCCGCCCATTGGGGTGACGGCCAGCCATTCAAGCCAGTCCGAGTTCCGAAAACTCCTACGCGAAGGCGGGTCGGCACGTCACACGAGGGCGTGTGTCGTGAACATGTTGGCCTTGTTCGGTAGGCTGTTCACACCATACGCCCACGTATGGTGTTCCGACCAGATGACGCCTGAGTCCCGTCTCCGGAACCTGTGCGAAGGCGGGTCGGGACGACACCCGAGGGCG
>JBKJIP010000221.1:0-9832 GCA_046598515.1 Fimbriimonadaceae bacterium
CGGACGAACGAGGCCGTCAACGAAGAGTGGACTTGCGACAAGGGCAAATTCGGTCACGAGGCTTATAACTCGACCAAGCGACTCACGAAGCCACTCATCCGCAAGGGCGACTACCTGGAAGAGACCGATTGGCCGACCGCCTACGCTGAGATTCTAAGCCACTTCAAGGGGGCCGGCGCAAAGGTCGCCGCGCTCGCCGGATCGCATGTTTCGAACGAGGGCCTCTATCTGCTCAGCAAGCTCTTCCGCGAGCATTTCCAGTCTCCTAACCTCGACCATCGATGGACGACGGCTTTGCAAGCGGACGAGAACCGCCTTGAGAAGAAGATGGGCGTCGCCCAGATTCAGACGGCCATCGCCGACTTCGAACACAAATCCAATGTCCTTGTATTCGGGACGAGCCTGGCGGATGACGAACCGATTCTTTTCCTGCGGATTCGCAAGGGCTGGTTCAACAATGGCACCAAGGTGGTGGTGGCTCACGAGAGCGCGACGGACGCCGACTCCTTCGCGCACGTCGTCCTTCGCTATCGACCGGGAACGGGGCATATTTTGGCGAATGCGCTGCTGGCCGAAGCGGTCGCGTCTGGCCGAACGACGGTCCCGGATGCAGTGAAAGCTGGCTTCAAGACTCTGCAGCAATCCGCCGAAGAGACCGGCGTTGCCGCCGACCGAATCAAGGAAGCAGCCGCAGTTCTCGGTGAGAACGGAGCAATCGTCACCACTCACGGACTCTGGAACGGCAACGAGCCCCAGAGCACGCTTGAAACCCTCGGTGGTCTCGCGATGTGCCTGAATATGGAGTTCAACTGCTACGCGCTCGGGGCAAACGACCAGGGAGCGGAAGAAGTCGGTATTCGACCGGGCGAGGGCGGTAAGGACACCCACGGAATTCTTAAGGGTTGTACGGATGGTTCTATCGAGGGCCTGTGGCTCGTCGACTGTGATCCCAGCGGATTCCTGGAAGGTTCCAAAGCGATTGAAGACGTGGCTTTCTTGGTCGTGCAAGCGACAGAGCACACGGAAGCGGTGAACTACGCCAGCGTCGTGCTGCCGATGGCGCTTCCGGCCGAAGGCGAGGGGACGTACACCAATATCGAGCGGCGCATCCAGAAAATCGAGGCGATCATTAACCCTCCTGGGGAGGCAAAGGCCGCGTGGAAGATTTTCTCCGAAGCTTTCGTGCGCGCCAAGCCGGAGCGGCCCTACTTCAACTCGGACGAGATTCTCGCCGAAATGAAATCGAGAATCCCCGCGTTCGAAGGTGCGATCGTCGGCGAGCTTCTGCGCTAATCCCGCGTTCGGTTGTAAGCTTCCAGGCATGCCCAAGCATCTCGTCGTGCTCGACGGATATAGCCTTCTCTATCGCGCTTTCTACGCGACCCGCTACCTCAGCACGAGCGACGGCCGGCCCACGAATGCCATCTATGGCTTCGTCAGCATGCTGTTTTACATCCTCGAAAAGGACCGACCCGACGCGGTGGCCGTTGCCCTCGATGCACCGGGTAAGACGTTCCGCCACATTGAGTACAGCGAATACAAAGGCACCCGCCGCGAAACTGCCGATGAGCTGAAAACCCAACTCGCCGTGAGCCGTGATTTGATCGCCGCCCTGGGTATTCCGAGCTTTGAATGTCCCGGATTCGAAGCCGACGATGTCGTAGGCACGATCTCCAAGAAGGCTCGCGAGCACGGGTACGACACGACGATCGTGACCGGCGACCTCGATGCGCTGCAGTTGGTTGATGAGCATGTGCGCGTGATGACAATGCGGCAAGGGGTCACCGAAGTGGTCTTCTATAAGCCGGAGGACGTTGTCAATCGCTACGGCTTCGGACCTGAGTTCATCCCCGATTACAAAGCCATCGTTGGAGACACCAGCGACAACATCCCGGGTGTCCCCGGCATCGGTGAGAAGGGCGCGAGCACTCTTATCCAGACCTTCGGCAGTCTGGAAAACATGATGGAACGCTGGGACGAGGTGGACGCCAAATTTCAAAAAAAGATCGAGCCCGTCAAGGATCAGATGTTTAAATCGAAATGGCTAGCGACCATCCAGTGCGATGCTCCTGTGGAGCTAACGTTCGACCCCTTCAAACTCGATGAGAACGAGTGGGAGGCGGCCAAGGCGTTCTTGGAGCTTTATGAACTTCGGAACCACGTTCGGCGCATGGATGTCGTTTTGGGCAAATATCGCGAAGGATTCGAAGCCTCGTCTCCACGCGTCGAAGTGGGCGACGAGAAGATCGAAATCGATCTCATGGACTTGCCGTCCTACGATCGCATATCGGCCTGGGTCGGCAATCAGCCTTTCTCGATCTTGACGGAGTCAATTTCCGATCAGGGAAGCATGTTCGATGAGCCCGAGCGGGTCGCCTACATCGCAATCGGCAAGGCGGTTCGCAAGACGAAAGAAGAGAATGGCAAACGGCTCTTCGCGGAACGGACTTCGCAAGCGGTTCTGCATGACTCGAAGGGTTTCTATAAGGGTAATCAAGCTGCCGCGAAGGTCAAGTTCGACTCGATGTTGGCCGGATACGTCCTACAGTCTGGTCGCTCGAACTATGCTCTCCGGGACCTAGTTCAGGGCTACTTAGAGGTGACCCCGCCAACCACGACGGCGGAGATGGCGGCCGCGCTCTCTTTGCTCGAAGGTCCGATGCGCGAGCGGCTGGAAAAAGAAGGACAGACCTCGGTTCTCGATGATATCGAGCTACCTCTGGTGCCGATTCTCGCCCGGATGGAGGAAGCCGGCATCCGGGTTTCTCCCGAGTTCCTCAAAGAGTTTTCGGGTTCCCTGGAAGGCGATATCGCCTCGCTGCAAAAAGCGATTTGGGAGGAAGCGGGCGTTGACTTCAACATAGGCTCGCCTAAACAACTGGGTGACGTTCTCTTCGAGAAGATGATGATTCCCGGACCCAAGAAGGGCAAGACCGGCTATCCAACCGGGGCGGAGATTCTCGGCGACCTCGCTCCCGCCTTTCCGATCATCGCGAATGTGCTCTCGTGGCGAGAGCTTTCGAAACTGAAGTCGACGTATGCGGACGCTTTGCCTCGCTTGATTCGAGAGGATGGTCGTATCCACACGACTTATCAGCAGTCGATCGCCGCCACCGGCCGTCTGAGTTCCATCGATCCGAATCTGCAGAACATCCCGATTCGAACGGAGCTCGGGCGCAAGATTCGCCGCGCGTTCCTGCCTGCGGACGGGTTCCAACTTGCATCTTTCGACTACTCGCAGATCGAGCTGCGTGTTTTGGCTTCCATGTGCGGCGAGCAGAACCTGGTCGAGGCGTTTCAGAACCGAGTGGACGTTCACTCTGTCACCGCCCGGTTGATGTTCCACAAAGAGGATGTGACGAAGGAGCAGCGGGGCCTAGCCAAGCTACTCAACTATGCCGTTCTCTATGGCGTGACCGAGTATGGGCTTGCAAACCAATTGGGAAGCGGCTTCTCCGTCGCCGAGGCCCGAGCGTTGATCGAGCAGTATCGCGTCCGATTCCCTTCCGTCAAAGCCTTCACGGATGCCACCATCGCGGAAGCCCGTTCGAAGGGCTTCACGACGACCCTTTGCGGTCGTCGCCGCTACTTCCCGGACATCCACAACGCGAACCGGAATGAGCGGATGTACGCCGAGCGGCAAGCGATGAATGCTCCGATTCAGGGGACAGCATCTGACATGATCAAGCTGGCTATGCTCCGCGTTCCCGAAGTTCTGGACTCTTCGAAGACAAGGATGCTCCTGCAGGTTCACGACGAATTGGTTTTTGAACTTGCGGATGGCGAAGGTTCGCTTATCGAGCCGCTTCGAGCGGCGATGGAGAATGCGCTGCCGCTGAATGTCCCCGTGGAAGTGGATTCGGGGGTCGGCCCGAACTGGGACGAATGCAAATAAATCTGGGGGCGCGCGATTCTAGATCAATGCGCCCCAGATTCCGGCCCCTACCTTTTGACTGTAGAGGACGCGAACTGATCCGGCTGGGTTGGCGTCGTGGCGACAGCCCAACTAGTATTGTTGAAGGTCAAAGACACCACGTAGAAGCCGTTTGACTCTGGATGACGTTGACTCTCATTCTGAAAAATCGCCGCGTAGTAGCCTGAATAGGTAGCCGCATTGGTTGTATTCTCGAAGACTCCGTCGTTGTCGGCGTCAGCTCCCGCCAAACCTGTGGCAACCATTTTGTATTCGTAGCGCAGGAATGTTCCCTTGGTGCCTTCACCTGAAGCGGAAGGCGCTCCCGCATTCCAAAGACGGGCGTAATCGCCGGGATCCTCAACGCTAGGATAACTGGCCCGCATGCCCTTTGCCTCGACCGTGAAAGTCGATTTATTGGCATTCCAGTAGCCTTTCTGGTTCTTCCAGTTTGAGGCATCAGCGTCGTACATCTGTACGAAACCCTCGTTTTTGTTGTTCGGGTTGCCCCAGCCCTTCTTGTTGGGGTCTGTTTCAGTCGTGCAATACCAGTTCGTCAAGATAGCGTTGTAGTCGCTGTACTCGCCGCCCATGTTTCGGGCCAAGTAGAGGGCCCCATCGCGCTGCGGCATCGGAATAGCGGCGGTTCGCGGGTTCTTTCCGGCGACGGCATCGGCAAATGAGTTGTAGACACGAACGGTGCCTGAGTAACCCCAGCGCTCAGACGAGGCGAGGAACTTTTCTGGCGCGAGGGCCGGAGCGGACATTGCAAGAACAGCTAAAGCGGTAATCATCAGTAGTGAATCTCCCGCTCTATGCTATCCGATGTTTACCCGCGCGCCCACGAAAATACGAACATTGATATCCACTCCCGGTAAAGGCAACGGTAACACCGAGCCTTTCACAATAGGACATGGCCTTTAACGGAGTCTGGCACTTCAGCTTCACTATCAGCGACATGGATCATTCGCTCGCCTTCTACCGCGATCTCCTCGGCATGGAAGTCGTGACCGAGCAGGTCCAGCACAACGAATACACGTCGAAGCTCGTCGGTTATCCCGACGCGCACTTGAAAGTCGCGATGCTCCGAATTCCCGGGGGCTTCGCGGGACCCTCCAACCATGTTCTGGAGCTGGTCGAATACGTCCATCCGCGGGGCGAGAAGACGGATGTGAGCACGAATCGGCCGGGATCACCTCATCTCGCCTTCGTTACCGACGACATTCACGGCGACTTCGCTCGGCTCAGGGCCGCGGGAGTGCGGTTCAAAGCAGAGGAGCCGGTGGCGATCCTCGCCGGCGTAAATCAGGGTGGGTTCACGGTTTACTTCTTGGACCCCGACGACATCACGCTCGAAATGCTTCAGCCGCCCGCCGGACGGCCGTGGGGCTCGGTCGATGGCGTTCCAGTTACCAAGCCATGAGGATCACGATTCGGGATCAGGATGCGTTCGAGTGGTCCATGGATGACCAGATCGAGGCGTTCCGGCAACAACGCGGGGACAACGCAACCCGCGCCCTCAACCTCGAACGGCAGTCAGTGACGATCGATGAACTTCACCGCGGCTACATCGCCGGGGACGGCGAAACAGACATTGTCATGGTCCTCACCGACTGGATTCCGGAGGCGGTCGAACGCGGGCGACTGCTGCCCCTGAACTTGAGTATTCCGGATTGGCCCGACGGGTGGCACTCGGCGATGCGGTCCCTCGTGCATTACGGAGGCAACTGGGTCGCCCTGCCCTATCATGACGGCCCTCAGGTGTTTCACTACCGCCGAGATCTCTTCGAGGGCGATAACCTCACGCCGCCAGACACCTGGGACGAGTTTCTTCGCGTCGCCCGGCACTTCACGCGGGACGGGCTCTGGGGTTGCTGCCTCGGTGCCTTCCCCGATGGTCACAACAACGTGTACGACTTTTTGATCCACCTTTGGAGTCGAGGTGGCGAGTTCTTGGATGACGAGGGACAACCAAGATTTCACGAAGAGCCCGGAGTCGAGGCACTTACCTTTATGGTGGACCTCATCCACACCCACAAAGTGGCCGACCCGAAATGCCTCGAACTGAACAGCGTCCAGTCGGGCGACTACTATGCCTCGGGCCAAGCGGCGATGATGTGGAACTGGAGCGGATTTGCCGCTACTGCGGAGTCGCCAAACTCGAAGATCAGGGGTCTGAACGCCCTCGCGGAAATCCCGGCCGGAACCCAGCGGGCATCCCTGAATGTGTTCTGGGCCCTCGGCATCGGGTCGAACTCGAAGGATCCGGAGGAAGCCGCTCGGTTCTTGGAGTTCTTGGCTACCGACGAGAGCGATCGGATTACGGCGACCCATGGTGCCACGGGAGTGCGCCTCGACACTTGGCGAAATCCAGAGCTACAGGACGCCTATCCGCACTACCGCGTGATGGAAAAGGTCCACGAAAGCACGCGCACCCTCCCGGCCCGGCCCGACTATCCGGCGATCAACGCGATCCTCAGCGACGCGATCGCGGACGCAATGTTTTTGCGGATTGAGCCTGCCGATGCGCTCGCAGCGGCGGCTAAACGAATGCCCAGAAGTTCACTTTAGCCTGATAGCTGCTTCGGCCAGTTTCCGCTGCCCATTTCTGGCCGTCTATCAATCAACCGTCCGGTTTCATCAGACTTACACGGTCGCCGTGCGGCCGCCGCCGCGACACAATCATTCGCGGCCCACATCCGGCTTTAGACCTCTCTATTTGCACGAAGCTCCCCCGCTCACCGGTATCCTCTAGGTTCAAAATGAGTTCGCGCGATTTTAAGCTTTACGATACGATGTCTCGCCAGGTCAAACCTCTGACCACGGACGAGCCCGACCATCTGCGCTTCTATTCTTGCGGACCGACGGTCTACAACTACGCTCACATCGGTAACTTCCGAACCTTTCTAACCGCCGACCTCATCTTCCGCACGGCCGAGGCGCTGGGCTGGAGAGTCAGCTACGTCAGCAATATCACCGACGTCGGTCACTTGACCAGTGACGACCAAGAAGACGGCGAAGACAAGATGGAGAAGGGGCTTAAATCCAAAGAGGGCGAGAGCTTCGCGAATGTTTGGGACTTGGCTGAGTTCTACGCCGACGCTTTCAAGGACGATTGGATTCGCCTTAACCTCAAGAAACCGCTGGTTTGGCCGCGGGCGACGCAGCATATGCGGGAACAGATTGTCGCCACCGAAGAGCTGATCAAAACCGGCCATGCCTACGAAACGCCTACCGGCGTTTACTACAATGTCGATAGTTTCGCAGGCTACGGCAAGCTCTCTGGCAACACCAATCGGGACGAACTGCTGAGCGGATCCCGCGAGCTTGTTCTCGATGATAACAAGCGACATCAGGCGGATTTTGCCCTCTGGAAGAAAGACGAGAAGCACCTCATGCAGTGGTTCTCGCCCTGGGGTTGGGGATTCCCGGGCTGGCACTTGGAGTGCAGCGTTATGGCTATGGAGTATCTGGGCGAGACCCTCGACCTCCATGCGGGCGGCGAGGACCTGATCTTCCCGCATCACGAGTGCGAAATCGCGCAGAGCGAAGCCTTGACGGGCAAGACCTTCTCCCGGCATTGGGTCCACTCGCGCTTCCTTCAGGTGGATGGCCAGAAGATGTCCAAGTCCTTGGGCAATTTCTACACGGTTCGCGACTTGGTCGACGGAAAGGGCGCCGATCCGCTCGGCTTGCGCTATGCCCTGATCTCGCAGAGCTACCGCGTGCCCCACAACTTCACAACCGAACTCCTCAAGGATGCGACCCAGAAGGTCGACCGTTACCGTCAATGCGACGAAAAGGCCCGTAAGTTCTTGGCCGCTCCCGCCGCCGAGAATAGCGAGGATGCTACGTTCGTGCAGGCTCTGGATACACTTTATGGCGAGACTTTGGACGCGATGTGCGACGACTTGAACACATCCGTGGCTCTCGCCAAGTCACTGGAAGGCACAAAGGTTATCCTTCGTGAGAACGAGTTGACGACAGCGATGGCAGAAGCCACCGTAAAGTTCTTGGATAGGATCAACGCCCTGCTCGGCATAGTCCGGCTTGAGCACGGTGAGGCCGCTGAGCTCGGCGGCAAGAAGTCCTCCGTGGATCCGGCTTGGGTCGAAACCCAGATCGCCGCTCGAGCGGAAGCGAAGAAAGCCAAGGATTTCGCCCGGGCCGACTCGATCCGGAAAGATCTCGAAGACAAGGGCATCGAACTGCGTGACACTCCCGATGGAACGACCTGGCGTATCAAGAGCGATCTCGCCTAATAATCGACATGATTCTGGTTATCGACAACTACGATTCGTTCAGCTACAACTTGGTCCAATACTTGGGCCAGTGCGGAGCGGATGTCGTCGTCCGTCGGAACGATGAGGTGACGCTGGATGAGGTCGTTCAGCTCGATCCTGAGGGGATCATGCTGTCCCCAGGTCCATGCACCCCAAAGGAGTCGGGCATCTGCCTCGATATCCTCGGAGCGGCCCTCTCGGATTCAACCCCAGAGGTCTTTCATCGACCGGTTTTCGGAGTCTGTCTGGGGCACCAAGCCATGGCGGAGGTGGCGGGAGGAACGGTCGCTCGCGCCGGCAACATCATGCATGGCAAAGGCTCGATGATTCGTCACGATGGTCAGGGCCTCTTCACGGGCATGCCAAACCCCTTTCGCGCGATTCGCTATCACTCGTTGGTCATCACCAAGGACTCGGTGCCGGATGGATTCGTTGTAACGGCGACTTCAGAGGATGACGGTGAGATCATGGGCATACGGCATGTAAGCCGGTCTATCGAAGGCGTGCAGTTTCATCCGGAGTCGATCTTGACCGAGAACGGGATTCAAATCGTGCGGAATTACGTTGATCTGGTTAAGAAGGTCAACGTTTGAAGAACCCGTTCTTCCTCTATGCCGCCATCGCATTCCTCGCGGTCATCCTCGGGACGGCGCTCATTTCGCCCCGGCGCAGTTCGATCGTCGACACGTCGAAGGTCGTCGACGGCTCGGGCAACCCGAAACTAGCGGAAGCCGTGATCCACGCTCGCAGTGAGTTGCCGCATTTCATCGACGCCCTAAAGACCCATCCCGAAGCAGAGTTCGCGATCTGTGCGCGATTCCTCACCAAGAATGGAGCCGAGCAGCTCTGGGTGAAGGTGGATTCGTACGAGAACAAAGTTTTCCGAGGGACCCTCGCCGTCGATCCCGTCGCCTACGAGAAGAAGAAGGGTGACGCCGTGGAAGTCAGGGAAAGCATGGTCGTCGATTGGACTTATCGGCTGGAAGGAAAGACCGAGGGCGGCTATACCACGAAGGTTCTTGGCGGCGGGTAGCTTAGCTCGTAAATCGTAAGTCGAAAATTGTAAATCGACGGAGGGTCAGGGCCCTCAGCCCCACCGCGAGCCAGGGCTCCTCGAGGCCCACTTCCGGCCTGAAGGGCCGAGCGTGAGCAGCCCAGGGCGCTAGCCCTGGGATAGAGCCGAAGAACGGGAAGCGGCCTGTAAGGTCGCGATACCGACCAGCCGGAGTCACGCCAACGAAGCCAAAAACCCATCCAGCGACGAATCCGTCGGCAGATCCGAGTAATCCAGATTCGGATCCAACCGCACTAATCGATCACCGAAGGCGAGGGTGCCCCAAGACGCGGCAGTGAGCTCCGGGAATCGTAGGGCCAACGCCCGGGCGTAGGCCCGGGTTTTTTCCGTAGGCGGACTGTCGAGGCGAGGAGTCTCATCCGGCATCGACGGAACCATGCCCATACCCGCCAGCGCGAAGTACAGTCCGTCGTCGGGATCGACGTTCGAATACTCCAAATCATAAGCGCTCAACGACGGCTCGCGCCAGTCCAAGCCCTCCGATTCCAGGACTTGCTCGATCAAGAACTTCTTCGCCGCCCAGTCGATCGAACTGGTCAGGGACGAATCATTCTTCACTAC
>JBKJIP010000263.1:0-3798 GCA_046598515.1 Fimbriimonadaceae bacterium
TTTATTGGTCACTTCGATTGGGAGGCCGCCTCACCTCGGCTTAGTTTCGAGTATTGAATGACGAGATGCGAGTGGGGGAGGTTGGGCGAGTTCCATTTTAAAGCGCGGCCGCGGGCCGCGATTTCGCGGTAGGGGTTGAGATTAGCCCCGAAGGGGCAGCCGCAGAGGAGGGAGGCGGAGCCGGACGACGTGCGACTGCCCCTTCGGGGCGACTTTCGCGGGGACCGCCGGGCTGTAGTGGAAACCGGTTGTGCCGGTAGTTGGATGACCCCATTTTAAAGCGCGGCCATGGGCCGGCGCACTCCAAAGGGAGCAAAATGGTGGACCGTGTAGGACTCGAACCTACGACCCGCTGATTAAGAGTCAGCTGCTCTACCAACTGAGCTAACGATCCGTGGATGAGTATTCTACCAGACGTGATTTACGTTCGTCCATGGGGGCCGGAGGATGGGGAGGTGGCGGCGGGGGTTGTGCGCGCGGTGTTCGAGGAGTATGGGTTCTCATGGGACGAGGGGGACTATTGCGCGGACCTTTATGACGTGCAGGGGCACTATCTCGACCGCGGGCATTTGTTTTGGCTGGCGGAGTTTGAGGGGCGGGTGATTGGGACGGGGGCGTTGGAGCTATTCGCTCCGATAGGGTCTGAGGTTTTGGGTTTGGGGTCTGGGGGGGACTCTGATTCTGGTTCTGATCTCCAAGGCCGCCTCACCCCTCCCCAGTTCCCTACGGTCACAGGCCCTCCCCTACGAGGGGAGGGAGGGGAAAACCCTCACCCCCTGCCCCCTCTCCCTAATCGGCACGAACATCCGATCAAGGAGAGGGGGGGGACGGCTCTCATCGACGGCAAGATTCGGGTCTTGGGGGCGGATTGTTCTTTGGAGCGGCTCTATGTGCATCCTGAGGCTCGGGGGTTGGGGGCGGGGAGCGCTTTGTTTCTTACGACCATCGAGGAAGCGCGGCGGCGGGGGCGGACCGTGATGGAGATTTGGAGCGACAAGAAGTTGGAGAACGCGCATCGTCTCTATGGGCATTTCGGAGCGGAGGTGGTCGGAGAGCGGATCTGCGATGATCCGGACGAGTCGCCGGAGTGGGGGTTGCGGCTTCTCTTGTGAATGGTGAGTGGTGAATTTTGCAAAAGTTGGTCTGGATGCGCGGTAAATCGTAAATCGTAAATCGACGGACGTCCTTGTGCCAGTTCGCGTGCACAACCAGGAGAATCAGGCGTCGCGTCACCGCTCAATCACTCCCTCCGTCGATTTACGATTTACCACTTACGATTTACGGGTGACGCCCGGCGTCATCCGCGTTCCGAATCTCGTAGAATAGAATCATGGTTGCCTTTCTCGCTCTTGCAATGACTACACTCGGCCCTAGCTCGCTTTACGACTTCAAGATGGATTCCATCGACGGCAAACCGGTGCCGCTGAGCGAATACAAGGGGAAGGTTGTGCTCGTGGTCAACGTCGCCAGCAAGTGCGGCTTGACGCCGCAGTATGAAGGGCTCGAGAAGCTTTACGCGGACCATAAAGAGAAGGGCTTGGTCGTGCTGGGCTTCCCCGCCAATGAATTCGGCAACCAGGAGCCGGGCTCGAACGAAGAGATCGCGGCGTTCTGTTCGAAGGATTACGGCGTCACGTTCCCGATGTTCTCGAAGATCGTGGTGAAGGGCGATGGGATCCACCCGCTTTACAAGTGGCTGCTGGCCGAGGCGCCTTACCATGAGGAGATCGAGTGGAACTTCGGCAAGTTCCTCGTGAACCGCGAGGGCAAGGTCGTCAACCGGTTCAGCCCGAAGACGAAGCCTACGGATGAGGCGGTTGTGAAGGCGATTTCGGCGGAATTGGCGAAGAAGTAGGGCGTCGCTCCCAGAGTCGTAAGTCGTAGAGCGAGTTGCAATAGTCGTCTGGATGCGCGGTAAATCGTAAATTGTAAATCGTAAATCGACGGACGGGGAACCTGAAAATGGAGGATCCTCTAAATCGAGGGCGCTTTGCACCACTTGGAACCGACATTTGCAAATGGCTCCGCAAAGTCGTAAGTCGGCAGTGCCCCCTCCCCGTGACACGAACATTCACGGAGAGGGGGAGGCAGATAGCGAAACCATAGACGCTGGCTCATCCGTCCCTGTATAATAGCTAGGGACCCGCATGGATGCGGGACCACTTCGGGGATAGCAGGGAAGCGAATGAAAAGCCGACAGCGGCGTGCGTCTTGGGGGCTCCTTTTTATCGGGAGCGTTTGCGCGGTGCTCGTAATGAGCACTTTTAAAGTGGGGATACCGGGTCTCGCCTGGGCGATCTTGCCTTTGTTGGCGCTGGTCACGGAGCTCTTACCGATTCAACTTAGCCGGAAAGGGGTGCGGGTCACGTTCTCCCTTCCCTTCCTCGCCGCCATGGCGGTGACGGCCGGCGCGCCGGGGGCGCTGATGACGGAGATCGTTATCACTTGCATGGCCGCCTATGTGGTCGGCATCCGTCGCGGTCGGCGCGTCGACTTCGCGGAAACCCTCGAAAACCTCGCTTTGGGCAGCATCGGCGTCTATGTCGGCGCCCTTTGTATGGGAGTTGGGGGCGGCTTCCTTGCGGCCGTAACTTACACGATCGGCGCGGGGCTGGCCAATCTGTTGCTTGTCGGCATGCTCGATCGCGGCGAGCGCCGGGTCCAGGTTGGTGACATCCTCAAGCCGGGCGTGGTGCCGCTTTTCCTTTATACGGTTTTGGCCCTCGCGGCCAGTCAGCTAGTCCAGATCGGCGCGATTTGGGCGTTGCCCCTTACTCTGGGGCCGATCCTCGGCATCCGGGCGATGGTGCAGGCTCAGGCGAAGGCGAGCGAAGATTATCACGAGACGATTACCACTCTCGCGATGATGCTCCAGCATGCTCATCCGTACACCCACCGCCATCTCGCCCGCGTGGCTTTGGCTTCGGAAGAAGTCGCCCTGCGGCTAGGGCTCGGACGTGGGCGGGCCAAGCTGGTCCGCGAAGCCGCCATTCTTCACGACCTCGGCAAGATCGCCATCGACGAGGACATCTTGAACAAGCCGGCCAAGTTGACGGACGAAGAGTTCGCCCATGTAAAGCAGCATTCGGCGTTCGGCGAAGCGATTCTCGAGCCGGTGCATGCCTTCCAGCGCATGCGGAAGTGGATACGCAGCCACCACGAGCGGCCCGACGGGCGTGGGTATCCGGATGGGCTTCGCGAAGTCGAGATTCCTATCGAGAGCAAGATCATCGCCGTAGTGGACGCTTTCGATGCGATGACGGGCGGATTTGAGGGTAGGGATAGGCGGACTTATCGCGATCCGATGACCCCGCGAGACGCTCTCGCCGAGCTGGATCGGTGCGCCGGGTCGCAGTTCGACAAGGCGGTTGTCGTCACGTTCAAGGAAGTTGTTTCGGGAGGCGCTTTATGATCTACGCCATCATCGGCAGCTTGGTGCTGCTCACGGCTCTGCTGGTATGGCACGTCTTAATCGAGATTCCGCGCCGCGAGCGGCGGCGGCTTTTCCAGACCTTGGAAGCGTTCTCCACCGCCATCCAACTTCGGTTCCCCAGCCATGAAGGACTCTCGAAATCGATCGCGGAAACGGCGCTGCACATTGCGGATGAGATTCAGCTTTCTCCGCGGACGCGGCACCGGCTGGAAATGGCGGCTTGGCTGCGCGATATCGGGCTGTGTTCAATTCCGTTCGGGCTCGTGAACCGCAAGCCGATGATGTATTGGAACGAGGCGGACCACATGACGTACAACCGGTATCCGGAGATCAGTGCGGCTATGCTGGAGCTCATCCCTTCCCTT
>JBKJIP010000476.1:0-12682 GCA_046598515.1 Fimbriimonadaceae bacterium
GATGTAGGTCGGACGGATGATCTGCTGTGCGACCTGAGCTTGGTGCTCATTCTCGAAGGGTCCGGGCGTTGCCGAAACGAAGACGACCTGGGGCACCCGTTCCAAGAACTCTTCGAACTTAAGAGGCCGGTTGTCCAGGGCGCTCGGAAGCCGGAATCCGTATTCGACGAGCACGCCCTTGCGTTGCTGGTCGCCGTTGAACATTGCCCGAACCTGGGGGAGAGTCTGGTGCGACTCGTCGATGAAGACCACGGCGTCGCTCGGCAAGAAGTCGAGAAGGGTGAACGGGGCCGAACCGGGGGCCCGACCGTCAAAGTAGCGGGAGTAGTTCTCGATTCCCGAGCAGAAGCCGACTTCCCGCATCATCTCGATATCGAAGACGGTCCTCTGCCGCAGACGCTGAGCTTCCAGCAACTTGCCGTTCGCTTCGAATGTCGCGCACGTGGCCTCCATTTCGTCGTTGATCAGTGTGATGACGGCGTCGAGCTTCTCCCACGGGGTGACGTAGTGAGTCGCCGGGAAGATCGAGCAGCGCTTCGGCTCGTCAAGCACTTCACCGGTCAAGGGATCAAAGAGACGGATGCGCTCGATCGTGTCCCCGAAGAATTCGACTCGCGTGACGATCTCCTCGTCCTTGGGTTGAATCTCCAGCGTGTCGCCGCGAACTCGAAAGGTGCCGCGATCGAGTTGGATTTCGTTCCGAGCGAACTGCATCATGGTCAGCTTCTTGAGCGCTTCATCGAGGTTGAAATCGGCCCCGACTTCGAAGGTGACCACCGACTCGGCATACCGCTCCGGCGAACCTAAACCATAGATGCAGGAAACGGACGCGATGACAACGATATCTCGCCGCTCCAACAGAGACTGGGTGGCGGCGTGCCGAAGCCGCTCGATCTCCTGGTTGACGCTCGAATCCTTCTCGATGTACAGGTCGCTCTGAGGGACGTAGGCTTCCGGTTGGTAATAGTCGTAGTAGCTGATGAAATACTGCACGCAGTTCTCTGGAAAGAACGCGCGAAACTCCTGGCAGAGCTGAGCGGCGAGAGTCTTGTTGTGGGCGATGATCAACGCGGGTCGCTTCGACTGCGCGATCACGCTCGCCATCGTGAAGGTTTTTCCGGTTCCCGTCGCCCCGAGCAACGTCTGAAAACGGTAGCCGGAATCCAGCCCGTCGCAGAGGGTTTCGATCGCCGTGGCCTGATCGCCTTTAGGCTCAAAAGAACGGCTCAACTCAAAGGGCTGATCATAGGTGACAATCGCCGACATCTAGAAATCATTCTACGCTTTTTGCCCGGGAAATGATCAATCAATCTCCGGCTGCTCTTCGACCTTTGGGCGTCGGGACGCCACATTTGCGGCCAGCCACATTGCGACGGCGGAGATGGCGAAGGCGAAGACGATCGGGAGAGTCTTGAGGTTGACGCGCCCATCCCATGGTATCCAGTAAAGGGCCATGACCGCGAAGTAGACAGCGATCCACCGCAAAGCAACCGGCATCCACGGTCGAGGCACCAAGCACCCAACCCCGGCGACAAATACGAGCCCCAGCATTCCATCCATATCCTCCCAAAGGAGTCGTGGTTGGAATATCAAGAGGATGGTCAACGGAACCAACAGAAGGATTCCGACCAACTGTCTTGCCTCGAGCGGCTTTTCAAGCATGTATTCCTGGGACGAGACGAAGATCGATATCGTGCTCCCGGGCATTTATTGAACTGGATTAATGCGCCTTGCCTCAAAATCAGCAAGTGTTACCGCCGGACCGTTTCCAGAAAATGATGTCCGGCGATTTCCAGAAGATTCTGTCGAAGGCTCTTGGTGGAATGACGAAGTGCCGCTCAAGCGTAGAAGGATCGAACCGCCGCCGCCTGCTCAGGCGTCAAACCGGGTAGGTTTTCCAATAACAGCATGCTGGCCACACTTTTCTCCCTTGCCCTCCTCGGTGCGCAGGACGCGCCGCCGGTTGCCCCCATTGTCCCCGCAGGCACCAACCGGTCCTTCCATGAAGCCGTTCTCGCTGTCGAGGATGCCATGACGAAGGGGAACTTCACGGAAGCGACGCGCCGCATGAAGGCCCTTCCACAGAAGAACCTCGTCATCACCTGGGACGACGCAAACGTCCCGGGCGATTTAAAGAAAGCCTACGCCGAAGCTCGAGATAAAGCGATCAAATCTTGGGCCGAAGCGGGGCTGGAGAACAAGATCACCGTCGGAGAAAAAGGGCATCTGGTGGTTTCTTTTGACAAGACCCTTCCCGATGGTGAACTCGGCGTCCCCCAAGGTGCGGCGTACATTTTCTCCTTCGACCCCGCCGAACCCCGAATGCGTACGGTTCTAAGTCTTCAGCGAGGCAAACCGGCGAGCCGCACGATGCCGAACGAAGTGACGAACGAGATGATCAATGTCATTTCGCAATACTACGGCTGCGAGATAAGCAAACGTCCGGCGGGCGCCCGCTACCGGACCGACATGACAACCAACGGCTCCATGACGGCGACCCCCGGCGACGTGTTTCTGGTGAGCCGCCTCGCGAAGGTCGCCGACGCTCTACAGTTGGGCATTACGAAAAAGGTTCCGTTCAAACCCACGAAGCCCAAGCTCTTCCTTGAAATGAATGCCGTGCAGATGCCGGCCGTAGTGCAGGGAGACGCACAGAACTTCTCGATTTCCGTTACGAACAATGGGGACGGCCCGATGTCGCTCTGGGTCGAACCCGATTGCTCGTGTTTGGCTCCGAATGCGCCGCCCATCATTCAACCCGGCCAAACCGCGCTTATTCAAGTTTTCGTGAATACGATCGATTGGGTTGGCAAGCTCCGCAAGTGGCTCTATGTCTACTCCAATGACCTCGACTTTCCCTACCGGGAAATCCCCGTCGACGTAAACATTCAGCCGCTATACCGCCTGATCAAGGACGGCGGGCCTGTGATCCAGATGGGCGATTTCGGTGCTCAGGCGGAGTTCTATTTCTGGTCGAACGATCCCGAGAAAATGAAGCCGCTCCAATCCGGCGTGTCCGGCCTAAAAGGCAAGGTCGAGATGGAGCCTTGGGAAGGCGAAATGGCCGATCCTGAGATGGGCGAAGGCAAGCTGCCGCGCAAGGGCTATAAGTTCCGAGTGAACATCGACAAGGTGCAGCTCTTCGGGCGTAGCATGTCCGCCCTCAGCATCCGGACCAACCACCCCATTTTCCCCATGATCAAGGGCAGCGTTTCGGTCCAGCGAGGCATAGTCGCCTTGCCGGAGCGAGTTTATTTAGGTGAGATCCCCAAGGCCGCCAACATGTCCTTCTTCGTGCTCAGCAAGCCGGAGATCGACTTCAAAATCACGAAAATCGAGACGGACAGTCCCTATGTGAAGGCGACAGCCACGCCCCTCAAGGGAGGCTGGGAGTACAAGGTCAACGTCGAGATCGATGCCAAGGTCGAGTTCGGATTCCTGAACGCGAACATCATCATCCACACCAACGACCCCGACCAGCCCCAGGTGATTGTCCCGCTCGAGGCCACCGTGCGATGAAGTTCTTTCTGTTCGGCGCGGCCCTCTTTTTCTTTGGGAGTTTCTTCTCCCAGCCGCAGCGAACAGAAGAGACCGTCGTTCTCATCGGCGGAAGCACCGACGGCTACCTTTCGCCTTGCGGATGCACCAAACCGATGTCCGGCGGCATCCGCCGCCGCGTCAATGCAATCACAGCCCTCGCGAAGGGAGGCAAGGTCGTCATTCTGGAAAACGGTGGGCTCGTAAAAGGCACCGGGCGCCAAGACGAGATGAAAGCCGAAACGATGGCGGAAAGTCTCCGAGCGGCGGGCGTCTCCGCCGCTAATCTGACGTCTTCGGAAGCCGCTCTCGGTCCCGCCATGGTCGAATCGATCCAGAGGCTCTCAGGACGAGTCTTCTTAACCGGCTCCGTCAAGGTGACCGACGATTCGGTGACGGCTACACGCCGCTCTGGGCCATTCCTGATTGGTGCGGCGACCGAGAAGGCAGATGTGCTCGCCACGGCGCTCTCCGGGCGCGAAGTGCCCGTCGAGCAGACGGTGGCAGAACTGCTTGCCCAGGCCAAGTCGATGGAGCTCGCTCCGGTCCTCCTCTACGACGGATCCCGAGAGAAGGCACGCGAGCTGGCGACGGCCAATCCGGCTTTCGCTTTGATCGTCTTTCGATCCACTGGCGATCCGCCCGGTCAAGTCGAAAGGGTCGGCAGCACGCTTCTCGTCACCCCCGGCGAGCGGGGGAAGCATGTGATTCGCTTAACCTACGGCAAAGGCTTCGGGAACTACTCGGTCGTGAAACTCGGACCGGATGTCGACGATGATCCGACCGCCGCTCGAGCCTATGATCGCTACCTCACCCGCGTCTCGAATGAGAAGCTCCTGGAGCGCACTCCTCGCCAACCGGGCGAGGGTTATGTTGGATCGAAGCAGTGCGGTTCCTGCCACTCGGAAGCCTTCGACGTTTGGAAGACGACGGCCCATTCCCACGCGCTAAAAACTTTGGAAGACGACAAGCATGGTCGCGACCCCGACTGCGTCGGCTGCCACGTGGTTGGGCTCGAGTACGACACGGGTTTCCAAGACCGTCTCAAGACACCCGATCTGGCGGATGTCGGCTGCGAAAGCTGTCATGGCCCGGGCGCGGAGCATTCCCAAAATCCCTCGGTAAAGATGGGCAAAGCCGGAGAGAAATCGTGCCTTCCATGCCATACGAAGGAGAACAGTCCCAACTTTGACTTCGAATCCTATTGGAAACGAGTTATCCACAAATGAGGAAAAGCATGTGGAAAAAGGTTAGGTTCAAACCCGGGATTCGACTAGGTTTAGGGGCATAAACCGCCACCGGAAGTTTTCCACAGGGGCTTGACGTGCCCTTAACATCTAGCGAACAATCAACCCGCTCTTATGGGTTCTGATTCCCGGAAAATTACGGAGTTGGTTGAAGCGGGCTTAACGCGCGATTTAGCTGATATCCGGGAATTCTCTCGGTTCGCGGCTATTCCGTCGAACCTGGAAGCGGTCAAGAACACCCTCCTATTCGCATCTCGCACCGAGCGCCATCAAGTTCTCTGCGGACCCAGCGGATGGGGGAAAACCGCTCTCGTAGAAGCTCTCTCCGCCATGATGACCGCCGAGGACAAGTGCCTTGCCCCCATCGTGCTTCCCGCCCCCGAGTTAATCCGCCGCTACCGATCGATCGATCCCCAACATCCGCTCATCGTGGAGGGCGCCCAGGAGAACTTGCGGCGTCAAAAGGACCGGACCTTGCTCACCCAGATATTGGAGCGCCGTATCCGATCGAACCGACCCACGATGCTCGTGATGACGGCCGAGCCCTGCCATAGCGAGCTGCGCCGGTCGCTCCCCTTCTTCGGGCGCTGGACAGTCAGCCGGATCACCAGGCCGACTACTCCCGAAAGAAGGGTCATCGCCGAACTGATGGCCAAGAATGAGGGCCTTAAACTGGCCGCGCCGCTTCTCACGCTCATGGCTTCTCGATTGAACGGAAACGGCCTGTCCCTCGCCGGTGCGCTAAAGCGCCTTCGCCTGGAAGGAGAGACATTCCGATCCGAAGACGAGGTCCTGCATGCTTGTGGTGTTCTAAATCCCTATTTCCTCGACAACGGCTCTTTCGATCTGCGCCACACGATTTCAGACTGTGCGCAGACGCTGGCTCCCGATTCTCAGGAGCTCGCCGTCTACACGATGAATCGAGTTTCCCGGCTTCCTGAAGACGCGATTGCCCGCCATCTCGACCTCACTCCGAGCGAAGTCTTCCGGATGACCAACCGGGTCACGCGGCGATTGGGGCAATCCGCCGAGCTTAGAGAGCAGGCGCAACGCCTAACTCATCTCGTGATTCGCGAAATCAGCTAGCGATATGGCCAAAATGGGCCATGGAAAACGGGATCTCGCGTCGAACCCTTTTGACCGGCGGCATGGGCCTCGCGGCCGCTTCTAGCTTTGGCCACGTTTGGGTACCCCAAGGCATCAAGCCGGTCGTGATCGCCTCCGGCAACGGGCATCAGTTCAAGAATGGAGGTGACGAAACCTGCGTCCAACGTGCTTTCCGCCTGATGACCGGGGGCTCGGATGTGCTGGATGCCCTCATCGCCGGCGTCAACATCGTCGAACTGGATCCCCTGGATACGAGCGTCGGTTATGGCGGATTACCGAACGCCGACGGGGTTGTCCAATTGGACTCCTGCTGTATGCACGGCCCGAAAAAATGGGCTGGTGGCGTGGCATGCCTCGAAGGGGTGCGAACTCCTTCTCTGGTCGCGCAAGCCGTGATGAAGAACACGGATCACCACCTGCTGGTCGGCAAAGGTGCACAAGATTTCGCCCGAAACATGGGCTTTTCGATCGAACCCGACTTGAACACCGATCGCTCCCGGTCGGCATGGCTCGAATGGAAGCGTCGCACCGATCCGGGCCATTACCTCGACCCGACGAAGCGCGGTGGCGGAACTGAAATTCTCGAGCAAATGGCTGCCGACGGTTGGCTCGATCGCGAGCACATGTACGGCACGATCAACTGCGATGGGATCAATAGCAAAGGCGAAATCTGCGGCGTCACGACGACGAGCGGACTCGCGTTCAAAATTGCCGGTCGCGTCGGCGATTCCCCCATCCTGGGGGCTGGGCTCTACGTTGATGGCGATCACGGCGCAGCCGGCTCGACCGGTCGCGGGGAAGCGAATCTGTTCAGTCTCTGCTCGTTCCTGATCGTAGAAGAACTCCGCCGCGGTGCGCATCCCAAGGATGCCGGTATGGTCGCGGTCAAGCGGATCGCGGAGAAGACCGAGAAGCGGCTGCAGAATGAGAAAGGCCGCCCCAACTTTGGCATTCAGTTCTATGTGCTGGATAAGAAGGGCCGCCACGCGGGCGTGATCATGACGGGCAAGTCTCGTTATGCGGTCTGCGATGAGAACGGCCCGCGACATGAGGACTGTGAGGCTCTGTACCCAGAGTGAGATTGATTCTTGCCAGTGCATCGCCGCGGCGACGGGAATTGCTTGCGCAGATCAGGCCCGATTTCGAGATCATCGTCGCGGCCGTGGATGAGGCTGCTCATGTCCAGAGTGATCCACGGGAAACCGCGCTTAAGACGGCTCGGGCGAAAGCGCTCGCCGTGTTCGATCTCCATCCCGACGCAGTTGTGATCGGGGGTGACACGGTGGTTGCTATCGATGAGACGCAATTGGCGAAGCCGATCGATGAGGCCGACGCCTTCCGAATGCTTCGCCGACTAGCGGGCCGGACGCACGCGGTGCTTACCGGCATCTGCATCTTCTGGCCCGGAGGCGTGAATGAGTTTGCGGTGTCCAGCGCGGTGACTTTCAAGGAGCTGAGCGATGAGCAGATCTGGTCTTACATTGCGACAGGGGAGCCGATGGACAAGGCGGGCGCCTACGGTGCTCAAGGCGAGGCGGGGCGGCATATCCAGCGCATTGAGGGCTCGTTGACGAACGTCATTGGGCTACCGGTGGATGAGGTTCGCGAAGCGCTTTCGAACTTGGAGTTGTCGATATGAAGATCACAAGTGCTGGGATCCCGAAACTCCCCCTCCCCAACGGTTCCCCCGCGCACGAACATCGCAGGGGAACCAGGACATATGCGCGAGTTTGGTGCGAGCCAGAAGTTGTTTCCCTTGTGGGGCGAGGATGCCCGTCCCTCGCCGTCTGGAGAAGTCAATGAGCGTCCTTCCTGCCTCTGTAACCCCCTATGACGACCGTGGTCGCGTCGATCATCCGGGCATCGCCCGGCTCATCGCCTATTTCGAATCCACCGGATGCGACGGGATTGTGCTGGCGGGGACGAACGGCGAGGGGCCCTCGCTCAGCGGACCCGAGAAGCGAGACATGGTGAAGACCGCGGTGTCCCTTCCGCGAAAGCACGGGTTCAAAATCGTCCTTGGGATCGCCACGAATAGCCTCGAGGAAGCAAGATGGCTTACGCGGCAAGGCTCGGATGAAGTGCTGCTCATGGCCCCCGGCTTCTTTCGCGATGCTTCGGAGGATGCCATGCTGGCCTGGTTCGAAGCGGTTATGGCGGCGAGCACCGTGCCGGTGATCGTCTACAACTTCCCCCAGAGGACGGGCTTCACGCTCAGCGCCGCGGGTTTGGCCCGTTTGGCGGAGCAGCCGTCTTTTGCCGGAGTCAAAGATAGCTCTGGCCATGAGCCAAACATCGCCGACTACGCCACGGTCTTGCAAGGGCGGCCCGGCTACATGGGGAACGAACTGCTTTTGATGAGGGCGCTCGGGGCGGGGTGGACGGGGACAATCTCTGGCGCCGCGAATGTGGTTTCTGAGTGGCTTGTGCCCATCGTCGCTGGCCGGGACCCGGTGAAGTTTAAGCTCCTGCAGCCGGCGCTCGAAGCGCTGCGGAGAGCCCCGCAGCCAAGCACCAATAAGGCCATCTTGGCCGCTCGCGGGATTCTGGATCGGGCGGACGTCCGTTTGCCGCTCGTGTCGGCTCCGGCCATTGAGCTACCTGGAATCTAAGCGAGCACGTGCAGGCGGTTTTCTGGCTTGGTGGTCAGTTCGCCGCTTAGGATTCCATTGCCTTCCTGCTCCATTCTCACCCAGGCGAAGGATCTCTGCAAGGAGGGAGAGCCGGCGAACTGGACGGTTAAGTAGTTGTCGGTTAGACCCTCCAGCAGCCCTTCTTTAGTCGTTTTGCCCTCGACCAGAACCCGCATCGTCCGGCCCACAAAGCGCCGGGCATGCTCGGCCCCCGTACGCGCGGAAATCTCGGCAAGAGCGGCCGCCCGGCGCTGCTTCTCGGGGGCGGCGATGGGATCACCAAAAGCGTCGGCCGGTGTCCCGAACCGCGGGCTGAAGCGGAAGGCATGAATCTTCAGGAATCGGGCGGCTTCGCAGACCTCTATCGTGGACTGGAACCGCTCCTCCGTCTCCGTCGGAAAGCCGACCATGATGTCCGTCGTCAACGACAGATCGGGAATGGACCGATAGAGCCTCTCGCAAAGCGAAATGTAGTCGCCCTGTGTGTATGGCCGGTTCATGTCCCGAAGAACCTCGGTATCTCCGGCTTGGAGCGGGATGTGAAGATGGGGCACGATGGACGGCTCCGGCGCAGCCATGAGCTCGATCAGACGTGGCGTGACCTGCCTCATTTCGATGCTCGAAATGCGGAGTCGCACTTCGGGGACCGCCCGAATGAGTTGCACGAGGAGGTCTTCAAAGTCGGGGCCGCCGCTACCCGTCTCTGGCCCGTAGGCACCGATGAGTACACCTGTCAGCACAATCTCCCGATAACCCATCTCCGCCATGCGCTTTGCTTCGTCGATAACCTCGTCTGCTGGCCGAGAACTCATGACTGGACGTGTATAAGGAATGGAGCAATAGCTACACAGAACGCTGCAGCCATCCTGAATCTTCAGCGTCGCACGAGTCCGGTGCGCGGGTGCCGCCGGCCTCTCCAATGGCACCCCGGATGGAACAAACTCGGGGAAGGCTTCTCGCAGATAACGGAGGGCGTTCAGTTTGTCCGGGTTGGGAACGAGGACGTCCGCCCCGTCCATTTCTTCGCCTTTGTTGATGGCCATTTGGCCCGCACAACCCGTGACCACCACCTTCGCCGCCGGGTTGCTCCTTGTGGCTTTGCGGATCGTATACCGGCTCTTGCTTTCCGCGATCGAGGTGACGCTGCAGCTGTTGATCACGTACACGTCGGCTTCGCCGTCGAACGGCACCACTGCAAATCCCGCTTCCTCAAAGGACTCGAGAATGCGTTGGGTCTCATATTGGTTCACTTTGCAGCCAAGCGTGGTGAAAGCGGCGCGGAGCATTCCCTAAAGTCTATCCGGCGGCCGACTCAGTAATCTGCTCGTATGCTGCCCAAGTATTCGTTGCCCGAGATCGAGCGTCGATGGCTAGTGGATCTGACAATGATCGAACTTGATCAACTCGGAGAACCCGAGCTTATCGAGGATCGGTACTTGATCGGCACCCGGCTAAGGCTACGGCGGATGTCGGGGCCGAAGGGAGTCGTCTACAAATTGGTCAAGAAGTATGGCCGTTCGGGATGGGTCGAACCGATCACGAATCTCTACCTGGACGAAGTCGAATACGCCACTCTCGCGGCTCTGCCCGCGCGAAGCCTTGAAAAGCGGCGCTATCGGCTCGCGGGCGGCTGTCTCGATCTGATTGATGATCTCGTGATCTTCGAGGTGGAATTCGCCTCACTCGAAGCGGCTCAAACCTATCAACCGGAAAGCTTTGTGCTGCGAGAGCTAGATCAGAATGAACTGACCGGAGCCCAGTTGGCGACCGAAATCTAAGCGGTCAATACGCGCTCGGCCAGAATCATCGCGACGAAATCGTCGACCGGTTCCGGCGGAACCTGCATGGTCGAAGGGAGGAACTTCCGCCAGCCACGCCTCGGGTTGTGCTCCCAATAGCGCTCTCGGGCTTGGTTGGTCGTATCGGTCTCGTCTACCAGCAGTATCGCCGCGCTGGGAAAGGAGTCGCGCAGCTCGGTCACGAGGTTGCGAGAGGTCGTTCCTTTGCCGATGATCACCATCGAATAGGGAGCGACCTCGGCGGCCATTGAAACGTGCTCGATCAGTTGCGCGCGTGGCGGGATGGCGCGCCAGAGAACCTCGACGTGCCCCTCTGCGGTGCGCTTGACCAGGGCCATGCCGCACTTAGAGGAACCGGGATCGATGGCGAGGACGACTCGTTCCATTAGCGCACTTTGAACTCGATTTCCAAGGGCCCGGAAACGCGAACGTCGGTTTTTGCCACCGCTTGCACGCGGACCGGGCGGCCAAACTCATGGATTGCATTCACAAGCTTCACCGTTTCGGACGGACTGACTGTGCCAAAGGAATCCGTATCTTCCGCCCCCCGCATCTTGGCTTGGATCGCCTTCTGGCGGACTTGGGTGCGAAGCATCGTGCCGATCTGCTCGATGATCTTCTCGACCGAGCCTCCCTCTATCCGGACTTCACCAAGCACTTCGCCCTTCTTGAAGACTACTGAGTTTGAGACGATATCAACGTTAACGGGGACAAGGGGCTCATCACCAAAAATGTTCACGGGCGTAGAAACAACAATCATGGACGGCCCCTTAGAGTCCAGTAACTGGCGTGACAAACTGCTGATCATGGCGTCGGGTGAAACCGTGCCCTTTAACACTTCAAAGAGGCTCATTTCCTTGTTCGTGCGACGGTAAATGGCGTCCGCAGCGAGGCTGAGGGTCGTACGGACCTGATTCTCGGCATCAGCGAGAGTCAGGGTCAGGCCAATATCTCTGCGGACAACCTCATCATCGACGTTGTAGATGATCGGTAGAGTCCGGGCACCGCGCACATTCCGGAGGGCCATATCGAAAACCTGTACTGCGGTCTCCAATTTCTGCTCAGAAGCCTTGATTTGACTAAGGAGCCCGTTGAGTTGCAATTGACCGCGGTTAAGGGAGCCGTTTAAGGAGTCGATGTCCCTCAACAGCTTCCCATTCGAAGTCTCCAACTCCATGTTTTGGGTTTGGAGGTCGCGATTCTGCTTGTACGATGCGTCCGTCTGCTTTTCGAGCGTCGAATAGTTTTCTCGTAGCTTGGCAAAGTTCTGATCGAGCCTCGTATAGGTGGCGTTCAGCTTCGCATAGGTGGCATTGACGCTGTTGAGCTTTTCGCTGGCTTTCTTGAGGTCTGAACCAAGCTTTCGAAGGTCCGTTTCCCGCTGTCGCAGGAGCGAGGCGGCCTTCGTGGCTCTGCCTTCCGCGGTATCGGCGAGTTGTTCGAAACGTTTCGTGTCCGAAGCTGCGCGTTCAAGATTCTTCTGAAGTAGGGAGATTTCCTTTTTGCGCCCCGCCAACTGTCCGCTAGCGTCATTGAGTTGCCCTAGCGTTTGCGACAGAGTGCCGCGGATCCGCTTATTTTCCTCTACCGATCGCTGATTCTCCTTGACCGCCTCTCGACCGCGAATGATCCAATCCCGCACCTCTGCGCTGAGCGCGGCGACAACGAGAATCGTGATGAGGGTGACGACGGCGCCCGTAATCGCCGTGAAGAGCATGGCCGTGTGCCGTGGCCGAAGCTTGCCCACGCGCAATCGGCTCTTGCCCAGCTTTCGGCCGAGATTATCGGCGAGAACGGCCACAAAGCCGCCCACGAAAACCATGATTAGCAGAAACCAAAAGCTTGTAAAGTCCATGCGTCAGTTGTTCTTCTTCCAGATAAGGAGGACCGCTCCGACGAGACCGATGATAAGCGGCAGAAAGCTTGCGGTGGCCGGATGTATTTTGCCCCCCAACGCCCAAATTGCCGTGATGCGAGTCAGCATCATATACGAGAAAATGATCAGGATCGACAGCGAGAATCCGGCGGCGACTCCAGTTCGGTGGTTGCGGATACCGAGGGGCGCGCCGACCAAGCCGAAGATAAGCGTCGCCAGCGGCAGCGCGATCTTGTTGTAATACCCGTACTCCAGGTTCCGCACCTGCTCCTTCTCGAAAGAAGGATTCGCCTTTGCGATCTGGATTCGTTTCTTCATTTCTTTCATGCTGAAACTATCCAAGTCCTTGAGGCGAGCGGCCGCGATGTCCTCGATGGAAGGCGGTTGGGCGATTTGGCGCGGATAGGCACCGGCCACTTCAACAACGGTTTGGAGATCGAAAGAAACGTACCTTGCGCCGGATTTTACTTCCCAGTCGTTTTC
>JBKJIP010000173.1:0-23728 GCA_046598515.1 Fimbriimonadaceae bacterium
CGGCCGCAGCCGCCGAGCCCGCCGTGCCGGGAGAAAAACCACTCGCTCGCCTGATTGATCCGCGCCGTGGAAGATTGATCGAGCGGATCCCGAACCACAATCTTCCCCGGCACCGCCGCCACTTCGGCTTTGAGATGCTGAATGCAAGCCCGCATAGGATCATAAGTCCCCGCCAACCGCCGAAGCGTCTCCAAATCGATCCGAGACTTCGGCCGCTGCCGCGAAGAATGATGCTGCGCATAAAGCGAAGGCGTGTCATAGGCGTAGAGAGGTGGGAACCAAGAGGACTGTCCCACCCCCTCTCCTTGCCGAACGGATGTTTGTGCCGATCGGGAGGGAGAGGGGGCAGGGGGTGAGGGTTCACCCGCCAAGGAACCAAACTCTGAATGAAATTGTCCTGGTTCCCCTGAAGTGGGGATGCTCGTGCCCCGATTCGGGGCAACCGTTGGGGAGGGGGCGCCTCCGCCGAAAGATGAGGAATCCTCCCCCCTAAGTCCCCTAAGACCCCTGAGTCCCATCTCCGAAGCCTCAGACTCCCGAGCCCCCAACAAACAAAATGGCCAAATCTTCAATCCACCCTCACTCGATTCATCAAGAAATCCATCGTCCGATCGCTATGCACCCACTGCGGGCGCGGCGGTCGTAGCTTCGAAATCAAATAGCGCTCCGCATCCATCAGGTGATAGCTCGCCTTGTCCCGGATCTTGTCCGTCGGCTCTCCATCCTCGAGCTCGCGGCTATATGACCGTTTCTCGTCCAGGTAGTCCGCCAGGTCGTTGAACACCAGCGTCTCCCCTCGAGCATGCTCGCCGTAAACGCAAAGAATCCCGGCCTCGACATCCGACACCGGCGGCTCGTCGACGGGCAATCCCGCCAACCGATAAGCGTCCCGCACATCCTGCTCCGCATGGTTGCCACCCACCGCCCGCGGCAGCCGCGGCTCATCCCGCAGCAGCGCCTGAACATGCGCCTCAACCCCTCGGTTCTGCCCCGGCTTGTAAGTCCGATAGCGAATCAATCGTCCCGTCGGTGAACCCGAAGCCGAAAGCTCCTCCGCAATGAAAACCGCCGCCGTATTCCGCAGCCCAAAATCGAGCCCGATCCACCGCGGCCACTCATCCGGAATCGGAATCCGTGGAATCACACAATCGGGGTCGAAAGCGTCATAAATCACGCCCGCCGGCCGCGTGAACTCGCCGAGGTACATCATCTGCCACTCCCAAAGCGGCATCCCGTTGTCCAATTCCCGTCGGCACTCCTCTTCGCTCACAAGCGGATTCATCCACGAGGGAAACCGAAAAATCTCATAGCCATCTGTCCCGCGATCGGCGACGTCGACAACGTAATCCTTAAACCAGTTCCACTCGTAAGGCGTCGTTCCCCAAAGCCGCCGACCCCGCCCCACCGTCCGCCCCAGCTTCAACCGCCGGTTGAAAGCCCGAAACGAGGCCAACTTGTTCTCCTTCTGCCCCGCCTCATCCCAAACGCCCGCCAAAGCCGTCATCGACTCCAGGTTCGAGCTGTCCTTGGTGTAAGCGAAGTGCACCGTAACCGGCGCCCGAATCGCCCCGAACATCTTGGCGAGCCCGTCGTTGCTAAACGTGAACTTAGGCTTGGACCCCTTCACCAGCTTCCCAAGCTGATGCGTCTCCTCGAAGAGCTCTACGAAGGCGGGAATGGCCTGCTGATCCATTAAGGTCAGCGTTGGCCCCGCATAAATGAACTTCCCTCCTCCGTACTCGAGGATTTCGGGTCCACACCGTTGAATCTCACGCAAGAGCCAGTGCGGCTGAAAACAAGTCTTGCCCCCCTGGGTCCCGGCGACGACGACGACTTCCTCAGCTTCCGAAGCCCAAGCCGCCCGCTGCCCCAAATGAAACCAAGAAGGAGCAACCTCAGCGTCGATCATCGAAACACTCAAAAATTCAAAGGGCCGACAAAACCAAAATCCTATCCGCCCTATTCGTCCCATTCGTCCTATCCGTCCTATCCGCCATCTTCGGGCGAGGTGGGCGAAGAATCAAACGTCGACCGCACCTGCGACAGCCGCATCCGGATGCCCTTCGGCACCGGAAGCCCCAGCAGCACCGCCTTCTCCGCCATGCTCTGCAGCTCCGTCAAAATCCAGAACAACGAACAGCCCGCCGCCAAAGTCACCTGAAGAGACCCCAGCCCCGGCAAGGTTAAAGGCAGGGTAGGAAAAATCCCGTCCGCCACCGCAAATCCCAAAACCACCGCCACCATCGCTGCCTTCCGCAGCATCCCAACCCGGGAAACCGAAGAGGAGGCAATGTGACGAGCCCAAGCCGCCGCCGTCCCCAAAACCACGTCGAGAAATATCGCCGTGATCAAGACAACAAACACCGGCCATGTCAATTCAAAGTCAGCGCGAATAGAGCGTAGAAAGTCCATATGTTTGAACCCCTCTCCGCGAATGTTTGTGTCACGGGGAGGGGCAGGGGTGGGGAGAGGGTGCCTCTCGTAAACAGCAAAATCTGGCGTGAAATCCTAAGACCCCTAAGACCCTGAAAACAGAAAAACCCAAAGCCCCGACCAAGCCAGAAGAACCGGTCCCCTTAGTGCGATAAAGCACCCGGCGCGCAAAAACGGGCCAGGTATCGAGAGGAAAGTGAGAGACGGCTTCTTGGCGAGCGTCGGGGCTCAGGCTTTGCGCCCGGAACCGCTAGGAGGGATCACGCCCGGAAGATGGCCTGTCAGACGCAATAACGCCTGCTAAAAACCATCTTGATATTAGTGACGCTGCAAGGGCACGAAAAGTTTCAAGTATTTACACTTTTTGTGTTTTTGGGTTCAAAAATTGTCGCACGGCACAAGCATTTCCACTGCGAAGTGACCAACTGACGCCTATGTCCTGGTTCCCCTTCAAGATGTCCGTGCTCGAGGGGAACCGTTGGGGAGAGGGAATACCCAAACCCCAAACCCTAGACCCAATCCTAAACCCGAATCCCATCCGGATCGAAATCCGTGATCCGCCGACGCCCGATCTCCCGCACATAGCCCGTCAAAACCCCAATAACCCGCCCACTCGCAAAGACATCCGGGACCGTGGGATTGAGCGCATGCAGGACATAACGCGTCCCATCATGCTTGAGCTGCTTGATCGTGGCCGTATTCAACTCGCGACCATCCTCGACCTCCGTTTGCATATAGAGAACGATCAACCCCGGCGGAGCCTCCTCCCGAGCGACGAAGATGCAGAGGTCCTCCGGCATGAGAAGTGGCATCATCGAATCACCCCCCACGCGAGCCGTGAAAACGCCTTTCTGCGTCATCATATGCACCGGCACGGGCTCCAAAAGGGGTGCCTCCAAAGGGTCCGACCAATCCACCGGCGTCGACGCCGCGATCTTTCCAATATAGGGCACTGGGACCTCCGTCTCCGAGATCGCGCCCATCGGCGCGCCAACTTCCGAGCGCGGCGCCTCCGTCGCATAAAGCCGCTTCGCCTCCGCCAAGATCTTCGGAGGAGTCTGGGAGCGCGCGTACTCCCAGTTCTTATAGCGATTCAGAGGCACGCTCAAACGTTCCGCCATCTCCAACTGCGTAAACCGCATCGCCTCCCGCAAACGCAGAATCTCCGTCCCCTCGTCCTTCGCCATTCCCTAATCTTGACCGATTTGTTTTGACACTTTCTAACACTTTTTCGTGTTAGAAAGGCGTATAATCGGCTTATGCAAGAGTTTGATCCCCCCGAAGAAAACTTCGACTTCCGCACCCTCCTCCGCCCCTGGGTCCGAAAAGGACTCGAAAAATGGGAGAGAAGTCAGCCGGACTGGCTAGCTCCGAAACCCCAAGAATGCCTCAGTCCCCTGGGTCCCCTCAGTCCCCAAAAGAAATCCGAGCCGGAGCCAAGCCATGCGCTGGATTAGGCTCAACATCGACTTCGACAACTCTTCGTGGCTCTTCCCCCTCAGCCCCGCCGCCCAAATGGCATGGATCAAACTCCTCTGCCACGTCAAGCGCGACGGGATCAAGGGCCGATGCAAGGCCCTAAACTCCCAAGTTGCCGCCACTCGTTTCGGCGTCACCGTCCCCGACCTCGATCAAATGCTCAAAGCTGCGGCGGAAGACGAAGCGCTCGCCGTCGAAGATGGCTATTGGATCCTAACCGGCTGGACTGAGTATCAGGAGCACGACGCCCGCGGAGCGGAACGAGTCCGTCGCCACCGAGCACGCAAAGCCGAAGAACTCCCCTTCGAAGAAGAGAGGAACACGGGGCTTCCGCCTTGCACGGAGGAGAGGAGCGCGGGGCTTCCGCCCCGCACCCCGGTCCACGGAGCTTCCGCTCCGTCGTCGACCGACCTGCAAGCATTAGAATCCCAAAGCCAACCAAACCAGGGCAAAGAGTCCCCTGAGGGAGACCAACTTGTGGGGCGCGGATGCCCGTCACGCGCCTCGTATACCGACCAGTTAGAGCCCACAACGAGCCTGTGTAACGGCGTTACAACCGTTACCCCACCCGTTACCTGTCACGCGACAGAGACAGAGACAAAGACAGAGACAGAAAATCAATCTAAGACAAGGCCCTCAGACGATCAAGAAACCCAAGGCTTCAACACATTCTGGAAAACCTATCCTCCCCGGAGCGGTGACCGCAAGCGCTGCGCTTCCGAAGCCCTCTACAAGCAACTCATCAAACAGGGAGTTGATCCCCAAACCCTAAACGACGGGGCCCTACGCTACGCCCACTTCTGCCAATCAACCGGCAAACTCAACACCGAGTTCGTCCAACAAGCCTCAACCTGGCTCAAAAATCGAGCTTGGGAAAACAACTTTGAGCCGCCGCCTCCCAAAGAAGAGCCGCGGGACAAGCCCCAAAAGGACCTCGACTTCTGGGAAGCCGAACCCGAAACCATCTTCGTCGACGGCCGTGGCCAAGAAATCGACGCCGAAACCTACGCCCAAAACCGCCGCCACTGCGGCACCGCCCTCCGTCGCCGGCTCTTCTGGATCCGCCGCGGCGAACGAACCCGCGAGCCCTTCACAGAAGAGGCTTGGCGCGATCAAAGGAGCCCAGCATGAATCCCCAGTTAGCCCTCAAATCCTGCGCCCGCTGCGGCGCCCCAACCTCCGCCGAACTCCACCGAACCCAAAACAGCCGCTGTCCAACGTGCTTCCAAGAAGCCCTCTCCCACCCCCGTCCAACCAGTCCCACTAGTCCCGCCCGTCCAACCCAAAAGCACAAAACCTTCTTCCGCGACTACACCGCCGAAGAAGTCGTCGACGGCTGGCGACTCTTCAATCTCGGCGACGGTGGCCGCGTCGGACCAAAAGGCTACGACCGCCCCGGGCGATCCCACCTCCCCAATCGAACCCTCCTCATGTACGCCCACGTCGAGCAGTTTCTCGACGGCCGCGGCGACCTCGCCCGCGCCCAGCTCAAAGACCAACTCACGCCCACCTTTGAGGAATGGTTCAAAGAAAACCCCTTCCAAATCGTCCCTCAATCCGACGATCTCAGCGTCCGAGAAGTGGAAGAACTCAAACCAAGACCCCTTATAGAAGCATGCGAACTCCGCAAAATCAACCCGAACAGAGTAAGAGAAGCCCTCCGCCGAACCCGCCTGGCCATCGCCGCCGGCCTCCCAACCCCGCCCGCCCCCACCGTATGGAAACCCCAAGGCAGCCCCCAAATGACCACCCTCGCCGAGCTCGACAAGTGGCTGGCGGTAGTCAAACATGGAGGTGATAGGGGATAGGGTTTGGGGTTGGGGGTTTGGGGCTGGGGTTGGGTTGAACTGTCCATACCGACACATAGGTGACACATTGTTCCGGAACGATTTTGTTACCCATGTGTCCGGTATGGACAAACCCAAGGAAGGGCGGGGATGCATCGTGCCCCGTGTGGGCCGTAGTTGCCCACAGGTCAGGCTCAATCGGACGCTTAAGGAAGACTACAAGGCTTAGCTCGCCGAGCCTCGCCCTCCCGGTTTGGACACAATGCAACAGTCCCCAACGTGCCGCGCAGGCGCCCAACACTATCCCTTGCACTCGAATTGAATACACCCCCTAGCAACTCCCCACCCCTTTTAATCTATAGTCCTTGTCGTGAGCTCCGTACGAATCGCATTCGCATTGCTCGTCGCCGGGCTCACGCCTCTGGCCAAAGCCGAAATTGAAGAATCCAAGGACTGGCTATCACCGAGCGCGAAGGTTCCTTCTTTACCCGCATGTCGACCGAGAAGGCTAACGTCAAGCTCACCACAGCGTCCTTCGCCGCAATGCTGCTCCTCTTCGTTCCCGGGGTACTAAACCGAAGAAAATACGGCCTAAGACGGCTCCTCGCCGCCGACCGAAAGGCCCTGGACGCCCTCCGCGATCCCACCGCCGCCATGGCCGCCGTCGGCAAACTCCAATCCGGTTCCAAGGAAGCCTTCGAAGCGACCTTCAAGACCGTATGGACAAACAACCACCTCCGCCAGGAGCACTATTGATCCGAGGAATAAAAGGGAAAATAAGACTATCAACCGACACCACCTCCTCAAATCCCTTTTCGTAACGATCTCGTTAATGGTGACATCAACTTTGCTTGCAACCCAAACGACGAATCTTCGATGTGAATTCCAGAGCGATCCGATCGGAATTGACGTACTACGTCCGCGTCTGAGCTGGGTTATTGAGGACGGTTCAGTACTGGCACAGAGAGGCTTACGCCAAACTGCCTACCGGGTGCTGGTGGCCACTTCACCCGAGTTGCTGAACCTCGACAAAGGCGATGTATGGGATAGCGGGAAGGTCGCATCGAGCCAAAGCATCGATGTCGAATATTCTGGCAAGCCGCTGAAGTCAGCAAAGCATTACAGCTGGAAAGTTCGGGTGTGGGACAACAGAAAGCAAGCCTCGGAGTGGAGCAAAACCGCGACATGGACGATGGGGTTTTTGAAACCAGAGGATTGGTCCGCGAAATGGATTAGCCATCGTTCGAGCGCCGATTTGAAAGTTCTGAGCGCAATTTTTGAAACCCTTGATGGCTCCGTTTCGGCAGATGTGACTAAGAAGCTCAATCAACTTATCCAGGCGGGCAACGACGGACTAAAGGTCTCCCGAGACCTCCTCGGCGATCCTGCCTATGGGAAATTGAAACAGTTGCGAATGACCTATGAGTCGAAGGGCGAAAAGAAGAGTGTCGTCCTTCCGGAAGGTCAAGACCTTCCCTTTTCAACTCCTGGCGCGAGCAGCAATTCGCCCTGGTTCCGTAAAGAGTTTAAGCTTAGAGGCAAGCCGAAATCGGCGATCCTAACCGTCAACTCTCCAGGCTATTTCGAGCTCTATGTGAATGGAAGGAGGGCAAGCAACGATGTACTCACTCCAGCAGTTTCCGATCTCAAAGTCCAAAACTTCTCTATCGCATATGATGTTGCCCGGTTTTTGGTCTCTGGCAATAACTGCATCGGTATCTGGCAAGGCACCGGTTGGTCGGATTCCACTGTGATTCGGGCACAACTTGATGCGGAAGTAGAGGGCAAACCACTCACAATTGGGACGGACAGCAGTTGGCTGAGTCGCCCTAGCAGTCTCCAACGAATCGGAAATCGCACCTGGAACGACTTTGGCGGCGAGAGGTTTGATGCTCGAATGCACCTTTCTAATTGGAACTTCCCTGGGATCTCGCTCAAAGGATGGGAGCCATGTGTTGAGATCGCGGGACCTGCTGCGAAAACAATGAATCAACCTTGCCCGACCAACACGATTGGTAAGGCGATTCCTGCCGTTTCGGTTAATCGTCTTGGTGAGGGTCGGTTCGAAATCGACTTTGGAACGAATCTAACCGGCTGGTTGAGAATGACCATGCCGAAGCTTTCAGCAGGGCACAAGGTCACCCTCCATTTTGCCGACAATACATTTCGCAATGGGGTGCAACCCTCACCGATTGGCAACATCAGTATTAGCCAAGGGAGCGTTGTTTCATTTTCTAATGTGGATGGCGGGAAAGACTCCTATCAGACTTACAAACAGTCAAGCGAGTTCATTTCGGGGGGTGGCGTGGGAGAGGTTTTCCAGCACAAGTTTAACTATGCGGGCTTTAGGACCGTGATTGTCGAAGGTCTACCGAAAGCTCCGAGCAAAGAGGATGCGGTTGCCTTTCTCATCGAAAGTAACCTCGGCGAGTCAGGAGTGTTTTCTTGCTCCGATGAGCTCATCAGTCGCATCCACAAACTAAATCTTTGGACACTGCGATGTCTTAATCTTGGGGGCTATATGGTGGATTGCCCTACTCGAGAGCGAATGGGATATGGCGGTGATGGGCAAACATCGCTCATCGGGATGATGATGAATTTCAACTCGGCTGGGTTCTATGAGAAGTGGGCTCAGGACTGGCGACAGGCTCAAAATCCGACCGATGGTTCGTTGGCGAATGTTGCACCTTGGGGTGGTGGCGGAGGCGGGCCGCCCTGGCCGGGGCTGACGGCCGCTCTGCCTTGGCAACACTATCTCCATTACGGCAGTGTTCGTACTCTGCAGGAAAACTACTTGACGGCTAAACGCTACGTCGAGTATCTTGACTCGCGTTCTCAAGGCGAAATACTTCGCGCCTGGGGTGAAGGGTTTGATTTCCTAGGCGATTGGGTGCCGCCGTACCGAGGGATGGACGGTAACAATTGGCCATCCAAAGCAGCAACCGAGTTGGTCAACAATTGCTACCGCGTTTACTTGTGGCAATCGGTTTCGAATATGGCGAAAGCCCTTGGCCGCAAGGATGATGTCATCCATTGCGAGAGTCGAATCGCCAAAATCCGCCCTGCAGTACATGCTGCCTTCTTTGATTCCGTGAACAAACGATATGTGATTGACGAGCAAGCCTACTACGTTCTTCCTTTGATGACGAGAGTTACGCCGGATTCTGAACGCTCAGCCGTCATGGATAGGCTCGTCCAGTGTATTACCGTAAAGAACAAGGGACATCTTGACACCGGACTCATTGGAACTACCCTGCTTATGGATTTCCTCCAGCAAGAGGGTCGGGATGACCTTATCCTCGGGATGTACCAGAAGCGAGATCATCCGGGTTGGGGCTACATGGTCGCACAAGGGGCGACGACTCTTTGGGAACAGTGGAACGGCTACTGGTCCCAAATCCATGCCTGCTTTGCATCGGCCGACAACTGGCTGTATCAAGGGCTGGCTGGCATTCGTCCTGACCCGAGCAATCCTGGATTCAAACAAATCATTATCAAGCCCGCAGTAGTTGGCAATCTCCAATGGGCCGGTGGGCACCATGATTCGCCCTACGGACGCATTGTTAGTCGTTGGAAGCGTGAGAAGCAGAATCTGAGGATGGATGTTACGATTCCGGCGAACACGACCGCGACCGTATTTGTCCCTGCAAAGAACATGGAGTCAGTGTTCGAAAGTGGGAAGGCAATGAATAAGGTTAAGGGAGTGACATTCTTGCGAATGGAAAAGGGGGCAGCAGTGTTTTCGGTTGATTCAGGAACGTATCGTTTTGAGTCTATGCTTCCCCATAGTGCGTTGGCGAAGTAGGATGTACACATGAACCACAAACGAACAAATCAAGTGGTCCTTACTTTGTTAGTCGCCTTGCCTACGTTGGCCGAAAGGCCCTCAAGAAGAGAACGTGGAACTTCCTCGCATTCATCATTGGCAGAGTACTAATCGCTGCCTCTGCCATGGTCGGGTCGAGGAGCGATCTACAACTCCCGTTGAGGATGGGGCATCGCTCTCCTGTTTTTGCCCCCGCTCGCAATCTCGAAGTGGACCCTGCAAAACATCCCGCTTCCCTTCGACGCCGATGAACGGTTCGCCTCGCCGATGAAGCCGCTAAAGCCATGAAGGCACGCCACTGCCGGTCCGCATCGTGGCGGATCCTCTGGGCAAGATCTCGATCACGATCATGCAGAAAAAGCACTTCTTCATTACGCGCGGGTTTGAGCTCGACTTGAACGAAGCCGGGCAGAAGTTCCTTATTTGCCCACGAGTACGCCTTGCGCGACCCGACCGCAGCGATGTCGGCGATCGCCAAACTTCAGAGCGGATCCACGGCACCCTTCGAGGAGAGCTTCAAGTCGGCATGGTCGAGCTCCACCCTTCGTCAGCGAACGGCGAACATCCGGGCTCGCGCCAAAGAGCTGGACAGCTCATAGGGGGGCCACTCGGCCTACCCGTCCCACCCGTCCCACCCGTCCCACCCGTCCCACCTGGTCCACCCCGCCCCAAGGTATCCTCTAGGGTCGATACGAATCCCTCGATGGTTCAATGGTTAGAACAGCGGTCTGTGGAACCGCAGGTACCAGTTCAATTCTGGTTCGAGGGACCATCTTCTTCTCCGCAACGGGATACCACCGATGAGACCCTTAACCAATTATCCGGGCACTGAGGATCGGTTTACATCCGATATCCTCCTTCGCAAATGGATCTTGGACAAGTTCCAAGAGATCTACGCGAGCCTGGGATACCATCTCGTCGAGACCCCTAACTTGGAGCCTTCCGAGATTCTCGCCAAAGAAGGCGGCACCGGCGACCAGCCGACTTTTGTGTTCGAAGACAAGCACAAGGACTCCGTCTGTCTGAAGCCGGACCAAACCGTTTCCCTGCGCCGAGTCATCGAGCAGCACCAGGTGCGCCTGCCCTTCCCACGCCACCAAATCGGTTTCTCGTTCCGCCAAGATAAGCCCGAAAAGGGCCGCTGGCGCGAGTTCCTCCAGTGCGACGCCGATGTTATCGGCGCTCCCGCCGGAGTGCCCGATGCCGAGACCGTCCTCTGGCTCCAAAAGGGCTTCCGCGCCGTCGGTCTGCCCGAAACCGTGTTGTACATCAACGCCCGCACCGTCCTCGGCGGGCTCTATCGCACCCTCGAAAACGAATTCTACGACGAGGTCACCTTCACCCGGGCGATCGATAAGTGTCCGTCCAGCGGCGAAGTGAAACTGGTGGAAGCCTATCTCCGCTCCGGCCACGGCCGAGCCGACGACGACGGCAAGACCGTCTTCCCGCCCGAAGTCGAGTCCGCCGCCGGCCAGATAACCGACCTCATCAAAAAGCTTCTGCCTTATCGGGATATGCCCGTCCAGGAAGCCGTGGGCAAGTTCGAGCAAGAGTATCCGACCCTCGGCGAAGAGATGGCCATCTTGGAGACGGTTCTCCAATATTGCGACCTGCTCGGCGTCGACATGGACTTCATTCGCTTCGATCCCAGCCTCGCCCGCGGCATGGATTACTACACCGGCCCCGTCTTCGAAGCCCGCAACCCCCTCTGGCCCTTCGGCAGCCTCGCCGGCGGCGGTCGCTATGACGAGATGATCAAGATCAGAGAAGAGCCGCAACCCGCCGTAGGCGCATCGTTCGGTCTCGATCGCATCGAGCAAGCCCTGAAAGATCTCGGCCGACTCCCTGAAGAAAGCCAAGGCGGCCTCGCCGACGTCATGATCGTCACCCGTCCCGATTGGATGCCCGGCCCCCTGAAACTCGCCAAGCAGCTCCGCGAATCCTTCGACCGAGTCCTCGTCTTCCCCGACCCCAACGCGTCGCTAAAGTCGCAAACCAAGTTCGCCGCCCACAACAAAATCCCCGTCGCCATCTTTTACGGCCCCGACGAGCAAGAAGAAGGCATGGTAACGCTCCGAAGCGTTACATTCGGCGAGATGGAGCAAGACGTGCAGCAAGCCCGAAAGAGCAAAAACGTCAAGGTCCCGGTAGCGGACATCGTGGCCGAAGTTAAAGCCCTACAGGCCGAATAACAATCTTCCCCACTCTCCGTGAAGGTTCGCGTCACGTAGAGTGGGCGGGAAAATCCTCCCCTCGTAGGGGAGGCCGTGAGCCCCAAGCGAACGGGGCGGGGTGATACCCAGACCGTAATCAAGGGGACCACTCGTAACTCGTAACTCGAAACTCGTAACTCGCAACTGCCCCCACTCCGATATAATCTTCCCGTATGTCCATGACGCGTGCCGGCAGCATCATGGCCATCTCAATTCTGTTGAGCCGAATCCTGGGAATGGTGCGCGACACCGTCATGATCTCCCAGTTCTCCATCGGGCTCGATACCGATGCCTACCGCATCGCGATCCAGATTCCGGACATGATCTTCATGCTCGTCGCCGGAGGTGGACTCTCCAGCGCTTTCCTTCCCGTTTTCAGCGACCTTTGGTACAAGGATAAAAAGGAAGATGCCTGGAAAGCATTCAGCGTTATCCTGACCACCTGCTTCCTCGTCGCCACCGGATTGGTAGTGCTCGCCTACGCTTACAGCCCCCAGATCGTCGACTATTTCCGAGACAAGAAGCCCGCCGAGATCATCCCCGCCGCAACCCACATGAGCCGGATCATGGTTCCCGCCCAGATCGCGTTCCTTTGCGGATCCGTCTTGCTGGGCACTCTCTATTCCCGCAAGTATTTCATCGGCCCCGGCCTCGCCCCCAATGTCTATAACATCGGCATCATCGGCGGCGCAATGATCCTCCCTGGAGCGATGGGGATGGGGATTGAAAGCATGGCCTGGGGCGCGCTCATTGGCGCGATCATCGGAAACATTGTCTTGCCCATCGGGCTCATGGCCAAAGTCGGCAGCCGATTCAAGCCCTCCCTCGATTTCCAAGCCCCCGGCGTCAAGACCTTCTTCAAGCTACTGTTGCCCGTGCTGTTCGGTTTCTCCCTGCCCAGCATGGTGAACATCATCACCCAGAAGTTCGCCTCCAGCTACGGCAACGACGGCATAAACACCATCCTCTCAACCGCCAACAACCTCATGCAGGCACCGGCGGGAATCTTCGGGCAATCTCTCGCCCTCGCCGCCTTCCCTGTCCTCGCCGAATTCGTGGCCACCAACCGAATGGATCGCTACCGCGATCAAGTGTCCCGAACTCTCCGGACGGTTCTCTACTTGGGCATCCCCTCCGGCGCCCTCATGTTCGCTCTCGCGCCCCAGATCGTGCAGATCCTCTACGGATGGGGCAAGGCAAACCAATCCCCCGAGCAGCTCGATGGCATCGTGCGGAGCCTTCAGATCTATTCGGTTGGCATCTTCGCCTGGTGCGCGCAGCCCGTCCTCATGCGCGGCTTCTTCTCGCTGCAGAAGACCTTTAAGCCGATCGCGATCAGCACCGCGATGACCGCCGGCTTCATCGTCCTTTGCGTCATCGCCACCAAAACCTCGACGGACTATTCCCTCCTCCCCTGGGCGACCAATGCGGCCGCAATCCTTCTCGCCTTCGTTCTCTTCGTAGCCTTGGAAATGGAAGTCGGCTCCCTCGATAAAGCCGCTGTGCTCGGAACCCTCGTCAAATCCGGCGTCGCCGCTGTTTTCGCCGGCGGGGTCGCGTATGGAGGCTCCATGCTTTGGAATCCCGCTACCCGGATCAGTGAAATCTTCAGCCTTCTCGTACTTGGCTTGATCTCAGTGTGGGTTTACTACTTCGCGACCAAGATCTTCGGTATGCGCGAAGCCGAATATGTTTCCGCCGCCCTGAATAAACGAAGAGGGCGGAGAGCCGATGCCGGCCCCCCGCCCGAATCCGAAATGCCTCCGGACGAGCCCTAGCCTCCGCCCGTCGGAACGCGATCTCGGAGATGCCCTGGAATGGCTTCCTTTGGAGGCCCATTGCCCTCGGTGGGCGGACTCATCTCCTCGCGAGCTTCGAGGGGCAGATTCTTTCTACTGGTATCGCAACGTCATCGCCCAGAACGGCTCCAATCTCTAGCCCGCCTGCGTACTATGCTTGTATGCGAGTTGGTCTTGCGCTTGGCGCCCTGATTTTCCTGGCCGGATGCGGCGGCGCGTCGAAGTCCCAGAATTCCATCGCCGGTAACTGGATTTACCGCGATCCAAAAGTCAAGAATGTGCCCGATGCGCTCATCTACCGGCTTCGCATTCTGCCCGACGGCTCCTTCCTAATGGGCGGCGGTATCGCCCCGATCATCGTCGGCAAGGCGACGCTAAAAGGCGAAACGGTCACGCTAACCCCGCGCAAAGTCCCCGGCGTCACCGATCAACCCGAAGGGCCGCAGGGCCCCGACCCCCTCAAGCCGATCGAAGGCACCTTCCCCGCAAACGGCGAAACCCTGACGATCACCGAACCCGGCACCAAAGCGCTCCAAAAGTTCGTCCGCCAGATCCCGGAAACTCAGGGGGAGAAGAGCGTCACCAAAGCCGAGGAAACGTACGTCGGCAGATACGCCGCCGATGTCGATTGGACCAAGGTCGAGGCGGCGAGCAAGCCGATGCTGCAAGCCATCCAGCCCTTCTTCATGGCCGAACTTCAAGCCGACAACACGTTCCTGCTTGACGTAGCCTTCCCGATGAAAGGCAAATGGAAGGTCGTAGAAGGCAAAAACCGAGTCAAGTTCACCTTCACCGAAGGCGGCCAAAGTGTAGAAATGGACGCCAAAAACGGCGTACTGTCCACCCCCGAAACCGAAGCCGTCAAGTCGCCTTATTTCTTCAAGAAGGTGGGGCCGTGACTTGTGAATGGTGAATGGGCGAACACTCTCGGCCTTTGTCTTTGGACCTTCTCGTGGCGACAGTGCAACTCTTCCCGCTTAGGCGATTCGCAGCGTTCCCGAGAGGACGCTCGACCATTCACTATTCACTATTCACCATTCACCATTCACACCTCTCCGCCCTTCGCCGCCTCCCAAAGTCGATCCCACTCTTCCGGGTTCAACTCTGTCAGCGGCTTCTCCGCCGCTTTCTCCATCGCCTGGAAGCGCTCGGTGAACCGGTTCAACATCTTCCGCAACGCCTCCTCCGGCTCCACCTTCATCCAGCGCGCGATGTTCACCGCCGTGAACAGCAAATCTCCCAACTCCGCCTCGACTTCCGCCGGCGTCGTCGCTTCGCGGAGCTCACGCTCCTCTTCGCGCATCTTCTCCCACACCGCCTCGACGTCCGGCCACTCGAACCCCGCCCGCGCCGCGCGTTTGCTGATCTCGTAAGCCCGCAGCAAAGAGGCCATGCCCGTCGGCACGCCCGCCAAGAGCGACACCGGCTCGCCCCCCTTCTCGGTCTGCTTGATCTTGTCCCAGTTCTTGAGAACTTCCTCGGGATCGGTCGCACTTACTTCGCCAAACACATGGGGGTGCCGCCGGATTAGCTTGTCCACGATCCTCCGGGCAACCGTGGCCGTCGTAAACGTTGCCCCCATCTGCCCGTGCATGATCGGCTGCAAAAGCAAATCCCCCAGCTCCTCCTCGATCTTCTCGTCGCGCCCGGTATCGATCGCGTCGAGCACCTCGTAAGCTTCTTCGAGAAGGTGCCGTTTCAGGCTTTCGTGGGTCTGCGCCTGATCCCAGGGGCATCCGCCCGGGCCTAAAAGTCGGTCGACCAGAAGAATTAATTCGTCGGTGGGGCTAATTGGCACGATAAGTGCATCATCTTCTGTCAGCTCTGTCCCATCGATCGGAAGGACCGGGAGACCTGTCCTCTCCAAGGTTTCTTCCAGATCGTCATCCCGAAGGACCATGACTCGGTGAGGCGCTCGCTCAAGCGCCTCCCGAGTTCCCTTCAGCCAGAGTTCCTCCCTCGATCCCAATCGGTAAACGCGCGGCATTGCTCTGCGAGTATCCCCGCTTCCGAACCCCGCTCGCCGGTCGGAAACACCCCCTTTCAGGTACAAACTGTAGGTGTTACGCGACGATCTTAAGCGAAGAATCGAGGCGGCGGTTGGCGGTTTGGCCGACTCCGGCCACCTCCCCGCCGCCGTCCTCCCGCCGGTTGAGATCGCCGACCCGCGTGACCCCTCCCACGGAGATTTCGCCTGTAACTTCGCGCTGACCGCGTCAAAAGCTGCGGGCAAGGCCCCTCGGGACGTGGCCGAGCTTCTGCGAACCGCCCTACTCCAGGGCGATGACACGATTTACGAATCGATCGAAGTCGCCGGCCCCGGCTTCCTAAACATCCAGCTCAAGCCCTCCTTCGTGGCCGCCTACGTGCCCGCGGTTCTGGCGGCTGGGGTTGATTTCGCCAGAACTCAGTCTGAGAATCCCTTGCGGATGAACGTCGAGTATGTGTCGGTGAACCCCAATGGCCCCATCACGATCGGCTCCGGCCGCGGCGCCGCGTTCGGTTCGACTTTGAGCAATGTTCTCGAGGCGGCGGGGAATACGGTTCACCGCGAGTACTACATCAACGATGGCGTCAACAGCGAGCAGATGCGCCAATTCGCCGAGAGCGTTAAGGCAATCTGCGAGGGGCGTCCTGTTCCCGAGAAAGGCTACAAAGGCGACTACGTGGCCGATGTCGCCCACCGTGTTATGTCGGACGGCGCCGAGCCGACCGCGGACCTCGATTGGTGGCAGTCCAGGTCGCAAGCTCTCATGCTTGCAAAGCAAAAGGAAGACTTAAGCTCCTTCGGCGTCGAGTTCGACACCTGGTTCTCCGAACAATCTTTGCATGAAGCGGGGATGGTCGAAAGCGAAATCGCCAGAGTTGTCGCCGCCGGTGGCGCCGATGAACGGCCGATCCGCCACAAGCTAAAGCTTGCCAAAGGCGGCAAGATCGAGGATGTCGAGATCGAGGTGCAGCCGGTGGATGAGGAGGAAGGCGAGACGCCCGTTGCTCCCGAAGTAGCTGGCAACTCCAAGACCAGCCCCTCACCCCCCGACCTCCTCTCCCCTACCCGGGGAGAGGGGGAGTGCCGGACTCTCTGGCTCCGATCCACAAAATTCGGCGACGACATGGATCGCGTCCTGCGTCGCCGAGACGGACGGCTGACCTACATCTCCAGCGACATTGCCTATCACAAGGACAAGTTCAACCGCCCCGAAAACGCGGACAAGCTGATTACCGTCCTCGGTCCCGACCATCACGGCTATATCGGCCGGCTGACGGCCGTGTTGGCCGCGGTCGAGATGGCGCGGGACGGGCATCCGCTCCCCACTGGGGATTCGGAACCACTAACCGAAATCGAGGCAAAGATCTACGGCTCTCCCGAAGAGCGCGATGCGGCGCAAGCCGCTCTCGCGAAGGCGAAAAAAGAACTCGAGGTCGTCATCTTTCAACTCGTCCGCTTTATGAAGGACGGCAAGCCCGCCCCCATGCGAAAGCGGGACGGAAACATCTACGCCCTCATCGACCTCATTAAAGAGATCGGTCAGCACGCCAAGCCGAGCGGCACGGAAGAGGAGCAGATTGAAGTCGGTCGCGACGTCGCCCGCTTTTTCTATCTGATGCGGTCGCACGACACCACCTTCGATTTCGACCTCAATCTCGCCGAAAAGCAGAGCGACGAGAACCCGGTCTTCTACGTCCAGTACGCCCACGCCCGAATCTGCTCGATCTTAAAGAAAGCCGAGGAAGCGGGCATGAAAGCCGGCGACGCTTCCGCGCTAAGCGATCCTCGCGAACTCGCGCTCATCAAGAAAATCTGCGATCTTCCCTTCGAAGTCCGCCGTTGCGCCGAAGACTACGGCGTTCATCGCCTGACCACCTACGCCACCGAGCTCGCCCGGTCTTATCACTATTTCTACGACGGCTGCCGCGTCATAGAACCCGAGAACCCCGAGCTCTCCGCCGCCAGATTGTCCCTCTGCGAAGCCACCCGAACCGCACTGCGGGCAACTTTCAACCTGCTAGGAATCAGCGCGCCCGAAAGAATGGACCGAGAAGCACCCAGAGAAGAACAAATAGCCGCCGGATAAACGCGACCAACTATCGCATATGCCCTGGTTCCTCCGCGAGATGCCCGTGCTCGCGGGGGAACCGTTGGGGAGGGGGAAACTCGCCCAGGCCCAAGACCGGACCAAAAGGGACCTTCAAACTCCCCCGCTGCCAACGGCGAGGACAGGACATCCTTGACAAATGACCTTTCTATCCCGAAGGGATTACGCCCCAAAGCGAAGGGTTGGACTCGACGGAGTCGACGTCCTACCCTGGTAACGACGCCAGGAAATCGTCAACCCCAAGGGGGTTGTGCAAGAAATCGGCAGTAACCCGAGGCCTGTTTCGCAACCCCTTCAGGGTTGATGGTTTGCTGGCAGTTTTCCAGGGTAGGACATCGACTTGCGTCGAGTCCAATCCTTCGCTTTGCGACGCAATCCCGTTGGGATAAGGGCGGGTGCCGGCTCCGACCAGCCTCCAAAAAACCGAAGAGCCGGAGCCCCGTTCACGCCTCACCCCCTGGTGTGGCGGGCCCACCAGCTTCCACATGCCGAAGAGCCAGAGCCCGGTCACGCCACCCTGGTTTGGCGGTCTAGACCTCGATCGTGTGCCGAACCGTCCCCGCCCGCTCGTGGGACACAACCACGTCGTACTTGCCCGGACGCACAACCCACTCGAAAACCGCCACGTCCTCTGTTGAGTTCATCTGCCACCCAAACCCGCTCGCCGACACGTGAGCCCAGCCCGTGAGCTGTCCCTTAAGCTGCCTCATGCTTCCGGCCAAAAGCCATTCCGGCGAATGCGAAGCGTTCGGCGAGTTCATCTCCCCCGCAATGCCAATCTCCCCCATCACCCCGCGCACAAGCTTGTTCTTCTCCGCGATCTTCGTCACATTCGTCGGCAGATACCCCGTGTTCTGAATCGCGATCCGAACCCGGCAGGCATCGCCCGCCGCTTCCACCCGAACCTCGCGCAGCTCCAAACAAGGCGAAGCCAGGGCCTGCCAGATCACCCAGTCCGAAAACGGTGCGATTTCGGCTTCGAGGAACTTCGCGGGCGGGTTTCGGAAGGCGAAAGCCGAGTCCCAGCCCCCGATTTCGATCTGCCCAAGCTGAGGATGATCGAACGCCTGCCAGTCGATATAGGCAAGTCCATCGACCTTCTCATCCGACCATAGCAGCAGCTTGATGTCGTCCTCGATCGGATGGTCGCGGAACCAATCGATGTACTTGTAATCCGTGATCCCCGCCTGCCGCTGCGGCGACCAGATTTCGGTCGTCCAAGCGAAAACGCCGCGGTGCTCGTACATCCAATCGTCGAACACGCCCGTAATCACTTCCTTCGGGTGATACCGAAACTCGTGATAGTTGCTGATCGCCGGATAACCCGTGATCTCTTCACCCTTCTTGCCAAACAGCTTGTAGTTCCACAGATCCTCGGGCGCCATATCGTCATCTGGATACCGGGCGGGTGGGCGCAAGTTAACGCCCGAGAACGTGTGGAAACAAATCGCGCCCGTGATGTTCGGCCGGTCGACGACCGCCTGTACAATCGATCGAACCTCCGGCTCGCTCGTGGGATAGGGCCCCGCGCCATGCTGCTCCTGCTCCGTCCGCCAAGCGTTCGGGAAGTTGCGATTCATATCCAGCCCCTGCTTGATGCGCTGGGGGCGAAGGGTCATGCCGTCGTAGTTATGAAGCACACCTTCCGGCAAAAGGCGATAGTAAGTTCCGCCCCAATCCGTCGGCTCCCGCCGCTCCAGTAGCCGCGGCTCCTTCTCGCAAACTTTCCAAGGGCCGTTCGGATCCTTGACGCGCATCTGCAGAATCCGCCCGTCCCCATCCAAATCCTTGCGCTCCAGCCCCTCGAGATCGTCTTCCTCCCAAGGCCAGGGCCGAGTGCTTGACCGCACGGCCCGCGTCGGCACCTCCAGCGCCCATTCCGCTCCGTCCGGATTGAAGCGCGGAACGAGATAAAACGTCCGCGTATCCCGAGCCCGCTTTACTTCGTCCGAATGGTCTGTGCACAGCTTGTTCAGCAGATAAAGAACCGCCGTGCCCGGGCTCACCTCGGTCGCATGAATATTCGCGTCGCACCAATAAGCCGGCTTGTCGCTGTGCGCCCCCGTCTCCTTGTTGGTGACCGCCAAGAGCCAGATATCGCGCCCCTCGTAGCTCTTACCGATGCTGGTCAGCTCGACAAAATCAGGAAACTCGGCCACATAGGCGTTGAGGAGAGCGGTGAGCTCGTCGTACTTGTAATACCGGTTAAATGCGATCTCGGGCATATGCCGTGATCGTACCGCCTCATCATTTCCCGTCGTTCGCGCAATTGAATTGGAGAATCTTGATCGGAGCGACCAATACCGTTTATGTCCTGGTTCCCCTGCGATGCCCGTGCGCGGGGGAACCGTTGGGGAGGGGGAATCCCTTGGAAATGGCACCGAGCATTAAAGCCCTCGACGAGCCCTCTGTGCTCCTCTGCGGTCTATGACCTTTCGGAATCGCCACCATCTACGGGTCATGCGCTTCGCAAGCCAAATGTGGGACGCGGGGATTCGTACCGCGTCGTTCCGAGCGCTCGGAATTGACGCGGTATAGACCCCCACGCCCCACAATTGGCTTTCTGACTTGAGCCGACTTTGCACCCAACCCAAAGTGCTCGAGCGAAGCAAGCAGCAGCGACCCCGGGTAGCGGATCGCAGATTTGTAACCCGGGTCGAAGACCCCGGGAACAGGGCGAGGGTGACCACCACTGCGCCCCCGCTCGAGCGAAAGCAAGAGCAGCGACCCCGGTAGCGGGTCGCAGATTTGTAGCCCGGGGTCGAAGACCCCGGGTAAGGGGCGCACACCCATAAATCCAGCGAAGCTGGAATCCGCGCGGAGGCGTGCGATAGCACCCGGAGGCGGATTCCAGCTTCGCGCCGATCATGCCGACCAGCCTCCAACACCCCAAGTGCTCGAGCGAAAGCAAGAGCAGCGACCCCGGCAGCGGGTCGCAGATTTGTAGCCCGGGGTCGAAGACCCCGGGTAAGGGACGCACACCCATAAATCCAGCGAAGCTGGAATCCGCGCGGAGGCGTGCGTTAGCACCCGGAGGCGGATTCCAGCTTCGCGCCGATCGTGCCCAACAGCCCCCGACCAAGATGGGAAGCAAGAAGTGATGGAAACCATCACTTCGGAGCATTGAAACAATTTCCCACCCACCCTTCTGCGTTCCCTTTCTGCGCCTTCTGCGGTTAAGGCATTTCCAAATCGGCCCAGACCGCCCGGCAAACAGCAAGGTACCTTCCCAGATGTGGAACGAAGACAATTCGGCAAGACGGACATGATGGTGAGCGTGCTCGGGTTCGGCGGGTCGCCGATCGGATACGCGGAGACACCCCAAGCCGATGTCGACGCCCTCCTAAACCACGCCCTCGATCTCGGGCTCAACGCCATCGACACCGCCGAGTGCTATCGCGACAGCGAGGAAAAGATCGGCAAAGCCGTCGGCCATCGAAGAGCCGACTACTACCTCTTCACCAAATGCGGCCACGCATCCGGCTTTGACGAGCCGGATTGGGACCCCGCCATGCTGGCCAAGCAGATCGATCGCAGCCTAACCAGGCTCCAAACCGATCATGTCGACATCGTCCAGCTTCACAGTTGCTCGCTGGAAATCCTCAAGCGAGGCGATGTCATCGACGTACTGAAAAGGGCCAAGGAAGCCGGCAAAACCCGATACATCGGCTACAGTGGCGACCGCGAAGAAGCCGTCTTCGCCGTCGAATGCGGAGCCTTCGACTCTCTGCAATGCTCGGTCAGCATCGCCGACCAACAACCCATCGATCTCTTCCTCCTCCGGGCCGTCGAAGCCGGAGTCGGCATCATCGCCAAGCGGCCCGTTGCGAACGTCGCCTGGGAGCGCGGCGCCGATCCTGGTTACTACGGACACGAATATTGGGAGCGTCTCAACAAGCTTAACTATGATTTCCTAAAGGGCCCCGAAGCCGTGCGAACCGCGCTCTTGTTCACGCTAGCCCAGCCCGGAGTCGCTACCGCCATCGTCGGCACCACCCGGCCCGAACGGTACGCCGAAAACGTAAAGCTCTTGGAAGGCGGCCCGCTCCGCCAAGATGAATTCGAAGCGATCCGTGAGCGTTGGCGAGCCTGTGTAGAATCCGATTGGGTTGGCAGCCAATAAGTCCACCTGGCAGATTGACGTAACCTCCACCCTCTCCGAATCATCACAACTGTAAAGGTCTCCACAGAAGAGATCGGAGGGGTGACGAATATGTTCATATCACAGCTAGCTTTGCTGTCGAGCCTGGTGCTCGCGCAAAATCGGCCACCGGTCCAAGTTGCGCCCGGCTCGATGGAAATCCTTTCCTCGCAGGGCCAATCGATAGGCTTTTGCCCGCTCGAGCGAACCTCGGTCAAAGGAAATGTCACTGGCTTCGGAGCCGAAGTTACCGTCGTCCAGACGTTCAAGAACACAAGCACGACTCCGATCGAAGCGATCTACACGTTCCCGCTTCCCAGCGATGCCGCTGTCGGCCGAATGCGCATCAAAATCGGTGACCGCATTATCGAGGGCCAAATCAAGAAGCGAGCGGAAGCGCGCCGCATCTATGAAGATGCCCGGAACGCTGGACAAACCGCCGCCCTCCTCGACCAGGAACGCCCCAACATCTTCACGCAAAGCGTCGCCAACATAACTCCCGGCTCCTCGATCCAAGTCGAGATCAGCTATGTCCAGGTGATGAAATATGGCGACGGCGAGTTCGAATTCAACTTCCCCATGACGGTCGGCCCGCGCTACATGAATGGCGCAACTCCCGATCCAACGAAGATCGATCCTCCCCGCGGCAAGCGTGTGGGAACGAACATCGACATCACACTAGACCTTCACGCCGGCGGGACGGTGCGGGGTCTGCATTCCCTGCTCCACGAGGTGGATCAAAAGCCGCTTCCCGACGGGGGAACCCGAGTGACGCTGCGCAAGGAAGACGAGATCCCGAACAAGGACTTCATCGTTCGCTACGCTCTTTCCGGCAGCACCGTCGACACCGCGTTCGTTACGCACAACGACGGCAAGAACGGCGGCTTCTTTTCGCTCGTCGTCCTCCCGCCCAAGCAGCCCCAAGCAACGCAGATCGCCCCTCGCGAAATGATTTTCGTGATCGATCAAAGCGGGAGCCAGCAAGGCTTTCCGATCGTGAAGTCGAAAGAGTTGACGCTGAAAATGTTCCAGACTCTGCGTCGCGGCGACACTTTCAACGTGATGGGCTTCAACAATGCGGTCACCCAACTTTGGCCCAAACCCGTCGAACCAACGGCGGCGAAACTCGCCGAAGCCCGCAAGTTCGTTCAAGCCATGGAAGCCAACGGCGGCACTGAGTTGGGCGAAGGCATGCGCCGCGCGATGGCCGAACAAAACGATCCGAACCGTCTACGCATGATCGTTTTCAACACGGACGGACTTATCGGAAGCGAGGCTCAAGTTTTTAAGATCATCCAAGCCAATCGCGATCGATCCCGACTCTTCACCTTCGGTATTGGTAACGGCGTAAACCGTTATCTCATCGACGTGATGGCTGAAGAGGGCCGCGGCGATGCCGAATACGTCACCCTCGCCGAGCAAGCGGACGGAGCGGTAACGCGATTCTGGAAACGAACCACATCGCCCGTGCTCACGGACGTCAAAGCCAAGTTCAGCGGGGCGAACGTCACCGATGTGCAGCCCGCCGCTCTGCCCGATGTCTTCTCGGAAAGGCCGATCGTCATCTACGGCCGATACACCGGTTCCGGTCCTGGAACGGTCGTCTTATCCGGCGAACTCGGCGGGAAGCCTTGGTCTAAAACGGTCAACCTGAATTTTGCGGCGAAGAACATCGCCCCGGCGGTTCCCGTCCTATGGGCGCGCCGCAAGGTCGCCGAAGCGGAACGGACCGCATTTCTCGCTCCCTATCTGGGGCGGAAAGACACCCCATTCGAAGGCGTCATCACTGATCTCGGACTTCGCTTCGGGATCATGACTCCTTACACCTCATTTGTCGCCGTCGAGCAGCGCATCGTCAATATCGGTGGCAAGCAGCGCACGGTGAGCGTGCCGGTCGAGCAGACGGACGGCGTAGATTTCGGTTCGAACGCCGATAAGAGTGTGCAGTTTCTT